>CAZBBZ010000348.1:0-3540 GCA_964489925.1 uncultured Rhodobacterales bacterium | reverse complement strand
CAGGCGCAGGAGCCATCGGTTGGTCGAAGTCCACCGTATAGCTATCGTTCGTCGCGCCATCCTTGCCGAAAATTCGCACGTAATAAAACTCGCCCATGACACTTGCGTCCACGGTCAGGCTTTCATCGTCGGTGAGCGAGAGCGAACTCATCAGCAAGTTCTGATCGGCGTCGTAAAGCTCCATGTCCAGATCACCCGCATCGTGATCAAAGAAGATCGAGATGGTCAGCGCTCCGGCTGCGCGCGCTGGCACGCCAAAGAAATCCACATCGCCTTCGTCGTGGATCGACAGGTTCTGGTGATCGTGGGACATCATACCCATGATGCTGGCGTTTTCAAACGTGTCGTTGATCTCGAACTCATCCGTGGGCGTTTCCACCACTTGGTCGGGCTGATCGACAGACAAATCGTAATCTGGGTTGGTATCGCCATTGGCGCCATAAACCCGCACGAAATAAATATCGCCGCCAATCGTGGTCAGAACCACTTGTTCTTGATCGGTCTGTGTTGTGGATTGTGCGACCAAAACCTGGTTGTCATCAAATACTTGTAGGTTCAGATCGCCAAGATCGTTATCAAAGGAAATATTAAAGCCGATATTGCCATCGCTTGATGCTGTGATGCGGAAATAGTCGTCATCCCAGGCCTCGGCCATCGTTAGCCCATAATAGGTGTGATCTTCGGGCGGGGCCAAAATCGAGGCTTCTTCGATCGTATCATTGTTTTCAAACGTATCCGCGTTCGCCTCGATCGGCTCCCAAGGGGTGTCGATGATCAAAGAATAGGTGTTCGACGCATCCCGATACCCATAAACCTGAGCGTAAAATACATCGCCTTGTGTGGCCGACACCGTATAGGTTTCTTGATCGCTGACCGTAATGGATTGGCCAAGGTAACCTAGATCGCCATCATAAACCGCCAAATCAAGATCGCCGGAGAAATGTTGGAATTCCGTGCGAAAGGTGATGTCGCCGGTTTGGGTTGCGACAACGCGGAAATAGTCTTGGTCGCCGCCGGGCGTGATTTCCAGCCCATCATATCTGCGATCTTGTGACAGATCGATGGTGGTCGCCGTTTCAAACCCGTTGTTCGGTTCAAAGGTGTCAAAACCTTCAGAGCCATCTTGGTCAATCGTGATGCGAATGCTGTCCACGTTGTTGGTTTCATCGGCCTCTAGTATATTGTCGTCAGGGTCGACGGCGATTTCCAACCAATAATCGCCATCCGCGATCCCGGTAATATCGATCGACTGCCCGTCTAAGCCCTTGGAATAGACATCCGCCCATCCAGCAGAAATGCCTTGGATCTGACCACAAGAATTATAAGCGCGATCGTCTGTTGATGAATGGTTTTCAATATCAATCAAGCAAAAGCTGACTTTTTCGCCCTCTGCGACGACCTCTCCGACACCATCATTTTCATCAACCGCGCGCAGTCGAAATTGCGCGAAGTTTTCAAAGTGAATATGCCCGTGGCCTTCGTGATAAACGAATTCGCCCACAAGCCGATCAGAAAAACTGCCGTCGTCTTCGTAAATGCGTTGGTAAACTTCTTGGCTATCGCCATCCACCGCGCCACCGCGTAATTCCGCAGCGCCGGCGCCTTGATTAAGAATAGCTGAAGTCAGGCGTAATTCGCCATCAATGATTGACCAGCCGTATCCAAATCCACGTGTTTCATCAAACCAAGGTGTTAAATCTGGTAAAAGTTGCATCGTTAAGACCCCAAATGCTGCACGCGGCAAACCAAAATAACTCGGCCGCGCTTGAAAATTTTAACTACAGTAAATTTTAGGCTATATTTTTTGCAATAGCGACACCAATTCGTAACGATTCATTAAGAAAATAACGGTTTACGCCCGAAATTTTATCCACATTTCGGTTAATGACGCAAATTTAGCACAGTTAAATATTGGGGAATTGAATATTGGGGAACTCTGGAACTGCAATGGTTTCGGCACGCGTTGAACAAATTGACACCCGTTTAGTGGTCAGCAACAAACGGCGGACAAAATTCATAAGGGAAGAAAGATATGAGCGCTCAAAAACTGGCATTGGTAACTGGGGGGGCGCAGGGCATCGGATATGCTTGCGCAGAAGCTTTGATCGAAGATGGGTGCAAGGTTATTCTCGCGGACATTAACGCAACTGGCGTGCGCGATTCGGCGGCAGCTTTGGGGGATGGCACGCAGGCGCTTGTGTGCGACATAGGCGATAGCGCGGCGGTCGACACGATGTTTGACCAGATTGACGCGGATTTTGGCCCGTTGTCGGTTTTGGTGAACAACGCAGGCGTGGCGATGCCCGGTGATTTTCTGGACTATAGCCTAGAGGATTTTAATCGGGTCATCGCGATCAATCTAACGGGCACGTTTTTGGCCACCCAGCGCGCGGCCAAATCTATGATTGCCGGTAAACTTGCGGGTGCGATTGTGAATATGTCCTCGATCAACGCCCAAGTGTCTATCCCGGCAATTCCGGCTTATTGTGCCTCTAAAGGCGGGGTGATGCAGATCACCAAAGCCGCATCTCTTGCGCTTGCCCCTCATAATATACGTGTAAACGCGGTTGGACCCGGATCGATTGATACGGAAATGATGGCGGGCGTAAATGCAGACCCTAGCGCGTTCAAACGCGCCATGTCGCGCACACCGCTTGGCCGGGCAGGGTCGGCACGAGAAATCGGCGATGTTGTCGCGTTTCTGGCCAGTGAAAAGGCGAGCTATATCACGGGGGAAACGATCTATGTGGATGGCGGGCGTTTGGGGCTGAATTATACGGTTTAAGGGCCGTCTTGCAGGGTGACTTAGACCTAAAAAAGACACCTCCGATATAATTAACATGTCAACTAATTTTGGGGCGGGGCGCGTGGTCGTGTTTCCCCGCCCCACCCGTGACGTTACGGGCGCTTAACAATTTGCGCTGGACTCCGCTTTTATATCCCTGCCAAGGTTTTAACGGACCGGACGGATTGCGAAAAATCCGCCTTAACGACAGGAGAGTATAATGAAGAAAGTTTTTGCGGTATCGCTTGCGGCCCTTCTAAGCACGACAGCGATTGCATCTGCCGACACGAAAATCGGCATCATTCTGGGCTTTACCGGCCCGATTGAATCCCTAACCCCTGACATGGCCGCAGGCGCTGAATTGGCCGTGGCCGAAGTTAACGCAGCGGGCGGCATTTTGGGCGGATCAGTTGAAACTACGCGCGCAGACAGCACATGTGTTGATGCAGCAGCCGCGACAACAGCGGCGGAACGTCTTATCACGGTTGAAGGTGTGTCCGGCATCATGGGCGCAGATTGTTCCGGCGTGACAACGGCGATTTTGCAAAACGTGGCACTGGCCAATGGCGTTGTGATGGTCTCGCCCTCTGCGACCTCGCCCGCTTTGTCCTCGATTGAGGACGACGGCCTGTTTTTCCGCACAGCACCTTCTGATGCCCGTCAGGGTCAGGTTGTTTCGGACATCCTGAACGACAAAGGCATCTCAGAAATCGCGCTGACCTATACTAATAACGACTACGGCAAGGGTCTGGCTG
>CAZBBZ010000347.1:0-3546 GCA_964489925.1 uncultured Rhodobacterales bacterium | reverse complement strand
TGGGCCGCAGCCGACGGTTGGCATCCCGGTGTGGTCGGAATTGTCGCGTCGCGCTTGAAAGAAACATTCAACCGCCCAGCGCTTGTGATTGGCTTTGACGGGGATGACGGTAAAGGGTCGGGTCGGTCGGTGTCGCCCATTGATCTGGGCGCCAGTGTTGCAAGCCTTGCGCGTGATGGCTTGATCGAACGAGGCGGCGGGCACAAAATGGCCGCAGGGGTCAGTTTGACGGCTGCCCAACTTGAACCGGCGATGGAGCGTTTGGCAGAATTGTTAGCGCGCCAAGGTGCGGATTTGTTGGGCCCGCGTGATTTGCTTGTAACCGGCATGATCGCCCCGCAAGCGGCCAATCTAGAACTTGCAGAATCCATTGAACAAGCAGGGCCGTTTGGCGCAGGCGCCCCTGCCCCGCGCATTGCGATGCCAAACGCAACCATCGCATTTGCCAAACGCGCTGGGGAAAAACATCTGTCACTAAAGATTCGCAACGAGATCGGCGGCACATTGGATGCGATTGCTTTTGGCGCCTATGACACTGCCCTTGGCCCCGCGCTTGAGGCCCATCGCGGAGCACCTTTTCATCTGGCCGGGCAACTGACGATTGATGATTGGGGCGGGCGGCGCAAAACGAAACTGCGCCTAGAAGACGCAAGCCCGGTTGCTTAGGCTAAATCCCTTGCGAACATGTAGAATTTTGCGGTGAATTGCAGCAGTTTGGATATTTCTCAAATGCACCCAAAACAACGCTTGCAAGCCTAACCTTGCTTGAGTAAACAGCCCAAACGCATTTTGCGATGCGCCCATCGTCTAGTGGTCTAGGACGCCGCCCTTTCACGGCGGAAACACGGGTTCGAGTCCCGTTGGGCGTACCAATGCTTTTAATTCCACATATGATGGCATTGCGCGTAATGCTGCGCGCGCTATTTATGCAGTAGTGTTTTATTGCGCCCCCCGAACCCTCGTGCGCATTTCCCTAGGATGCTCATATGAATTTGCTGATTGAAGCCTTTATTTTTCTTTTTGCGGCGGTGGTCGCTGTGCCGATTGCCAAACGCTTGGGGCTGGGATCGGTTTTGGGCTATTTGATTGCCGGCATCGTGATTGCGCCGCTCTTGGCCTATATCAACACGGATACGGAACAATTACTGCATTTTGCCGAGTTCGGCGTGGTGATGATGCTGTTCCTTGTGGGCCTAGAGCTTGAGCCAAATCAGCTCTGGCGGATGCGCAATCAGTTGCTGGGGCTTGGTGGCTTGCAGATCGGGCTGACCGCCTTAATCATTACGGGCGCAGGCATGGCATTTGGGCTGCCCTGGCAAACCGCACTTGCGGTCAGCTTGATTGTTGCGCCCTCATCAACCGCGATTGTGGTGCAGACGCTCAATGAACGGGGCCTGATGAAAACCACAGGCGGGCGGGCGAGCTTTTCGGTGCTGTTATTCCAAGACATCGCCATCATCCCTATTTTAGCGATCCTGCCGTTGTTGGCAGTCGCCCAAGGGGGCGGCGGCGCTTCGGGCGATGACGGGCACGGCGCCCCGGCCATGAGCCTTGTTGACGGGTTGTCTGGCCCAGCGGCGGCCCTTGTAACGCTTGGAGCCATCCTAACCGTGCTTTTGATCGGGCGCTATTTGGTGAACCCGCTATTTCGCGGCATCGCACGGGCCAATGTGCGGGAGATTTTTACGGCTGCGGCTTTGATGTTGGTGATTGGTATTGCGGTGTTGATGGGGCTCGTTGGGGTGTCAGCGGCCCTTGGCACCTTTATTGCCGGCGTTGTTCTGGCGTCATCAGAATACCGCCATGAGCTGGAAGCGGATATCGAACCCTTTAAGGGGCTTTTATTAGGCTTGTTCTTTATCACGGTTGGCGCGGGCATTGACTTTGGTGTGTTTCTATCCGCACCACTGATCGTATTGGGTCTGATTATTGGGGTCATGCTGATAAAGGCGGCGGTGCTTTACGCCATTTCGGTGCTGTTCAAAATCAAAGGCCATCATGGATTGCTGATGACCCTTGGTCTGATGCAAGCGGGCGAATTTGGGTTTGTGTTGCTAAGCGTTGCCAAAGCAAACGACGTGCTGCCGCATTACTTGGTGCAATACATGAACCTTGTGGTGGCGATTTCGATGGTTCTGACCCCTTTGTTGTTTATTTTGTACGAACGGATTGCTGCCAAAACGTCAATCGAAGAAGAAGCCAAAGCCCATGACGAAATCGACGAGGAAGGCGAAATCATAATCGCGGGGCAAGGCCGTTTTGGGCAAGTCGTCAATCGTGTGCTGATTTCTCAAGGTAAAAAAGCGGTGGTGCTGGATCATCGGTCTGAACAGATTGAACTGCTGAAACCGTTTGGCTTTAAGGGCTACTTTGGCGACCCGACGCGCCCGGATTTGTTGCATGCCGCGGGCATTGAACGGGCGAAAATTTTGGTGGTGGCGATAGATGAGCCCGAAAAAGCCGTGACGCTGACAAAAATGGCGCGTGCGGCCAATCCTAATATCCACATCATTGCGCGCGCTTATGGACGCACGGATGTATATCGCCTGTACCGTGCGGGCGCGAATGACATTGTGCGTGAAATGTTTGATAGCGCTATTCGTGCGGCGCGCTATTCATTACAAGCTTTGGGAACCGACAAACAGCGTGCTCACAGAATTACGCAAGCCTTCGTGACCCATGACCGCTTTATGCTGCGCGAACTTGCATCGCTTTGGGACCCGGATTTGCCTGCGGGTGCGAATAAACCGTTTATTGAAAAGGCCCGTATGCTGAACAGTGAAATTGGCGCCGCCATGGAAGGGATCATGGCGGAAGACGACTATGACGACGAAAAGACCGTGGATTAAGCCAAGCGAACAGGCACGGCTTTGAAAAGGAAAATGCTTTGAGTGCAATCATCGAAGTGCGCAATCTGACCAAGACCTATGATGGTGGGTTTCAGGCGCTAAAAAATGTCAATCTTGACATTGAACAGGGGGAAATCATCGCCCTGCTTGGCCCGAATGGGGCGGGCAAAACCACGTTGATTTCCACCATCTGTGGGCTGATCGCGCCTACGTCTGGGACGGTCACGGTTGGTGGCTATGACATCGTTGACGATTTTCGCAAAACCCGTCGGATGATTGGTTTGGTGCCCCAAGAAATCACCATTGAGCCGTTTGAGCGGGTGGTGAACACGACGATGCTGACCCGTGGGCTGTTTGGGTACCCACGCGATGATGCGCATATCGAAAAGGTGCTGCGCTCATTGTCGTTATGGGACAAGAAAGACAACCGCAATATGGAGCTGTCTGGCGGTATGAAACGCCGGGTGTTGATCGCCAAAGCGTTAAGCCATGAGCCGAAAATCCTGTTCTTGGATGAACCGACCGCCGGGGTTGATGTGGAACTTCGCAAAGATATGTGGGCCTTGGTCGAGGAGTTGCGCAAAGTGGGCACGACGATCATTCTGACAACCCACTATATTGAAGAAGCCGAAGAAATCGCTGACCGCATTGCCGTGATCAACAACGGTGAAATTCTGTTGGTGGAAGACAAAGATCA
>CAZBBZ010000346.1:0-3550 GCA_964489925.1 uncultured Rhodobacterales bacterium | reverse complement strand
GTTTTGATAACCCCGCACCGCCCCTGTTTCATCGCGCAGCATCAAAAGAGGGACACCCAAAAAATCTATCGGCTTGGCATCGCCCGGATTTGGAATGTCTTTGCCAAATCCAACACCCGCCCATTGGTCAAACAGCAAAGCTTGGCGTTCTTGGGCAAACACCGCGTCGTCAACGTAATGCTCATTGGGAAGCCCGCGCGCGGTTTGCACCGGGGCGAGCACCGCATCGAGCGGGTCGTAACGATCATCTTTCATCGCGACGCCTTTCAGAATTTTAGGTGAAACCGGGGCAAAACCCGGCGTAACACCTAATACTCTAGCGACGTCTTTTCGAAGATAGGCTCAAAAAACGGCAGTTTTGAGCTGCAAAGCGGCGTCTTAAGCGGCTTGAAGGCCCAAAATGGTGCGCGCTTGCGCCACGGTTGCGGGTGCGCGACCAAATTCCGCACAGGCGTCGACCGCTCGTTTAACCAGCGCTGCATTAGAAGGGGCAAGCGTGTCGCGATCAAGGCGCACGTTGTCTTCAAGCCCCGTGCGAAGATGCCCGCCCCGTTCGGCGGCAAGGCGGTTCATGGTCAATTGACCTGCGCCAATGCCTGCTGTGGTCCAAGTGGCCTCTGGTTGCAGGCGCTTCAATGTCGCGATCATAAATTCCAGCGACATCCGATCTAGCGGCATGGCGTTCTTGACGCCCATGACGAACTGAACGTGCAATGGTTTGGCAAGACGCCCGTCGTTCGACATTTTCACTGCCTGAAAAATATGTGATAAATCAAAGGCTTCGATTTCAGGTTTCACGTCATAATCCAACATTTCGGACGCCAAATAATCAACCAAGGCTGGTGGGTTTTCATAAACGCGGGTGGGAAAATTGTTCGACCCTACGGTCAAAGAACACATATCGGGTTTCAGCGATATCATCCCGCCCCGTTCTTTGCCCGTACCGGATCGACCACCCGTAGAAAACTGCGTAATCATGCCGGGGCAATGTTTGTTCAACCCCTCTAGCAGCAAACCAAACCGTTCGGGCGAGGATGTGGGCGTGCCATCATCCTCGCGCACATGGCAATGGGCCAGTGTTGCGCCTGCTTCAAAGGCTTCATGGGTAGAGTCGATCTGTTCGGCGATGGTCACGGGAACGGCTGGGTTATCAGATTTTTGCGGCACCGAGCCTGTGATAGCGACAGTGATGATCGCGGGGTTAGACATGCGCGCGAGACCTTGTTTCTGATTTTGGCTTGCAACGGGGCGTCAAAGGTTGCTGAGCGCTGATCTTAATGCGCTGCCAAGGCAGGGTCTAGGCGAAGGTTTCATCAAGATGCGCTTGCGCAGGTGCGCGACGTGGTTTTGGTCAATTGACGTTAAACTTGGGCTTCTTGCAGCGAAACCTTAAAGGTCGATGCCTTCGATCAGTTCTTCGATTTCGCTGACATAGCCGGATCCACGGATATCAACGACCGCATTGTCGCTAAGATACCCGCGCACCAAAAGCTGCGCTGAGTCTGGATCGCTTAGAACAAAAAACTTGCGGCCATCGACTTCGAAATGGTCGCGGCCAAGCTGTTCTTGGGCGATTTCATCGTTTTGACGCACGGAACCGATCACATTTTCAGGCAAGCGTTCAATCGACACCAATAGACGACCAATGCCGTTTTCATAAAGCGCCGCCGCCACATCGCGCTGACCGCCGTAAATGTAATCTTCAAGGCCCTGATCCACCAAGGCGCGTCCCTGAGGGTCTACAACCAAAGCGCCCGCAGGCCAAATAGCGGTTGCAGAGGGACGGATACCACCGGAAAAGGAACGGCCGAACTCTGTCAGAGAGGCCCGATCAGTGGGATAGTTTTGTTGAACCTGCCAACCAGCGCCGGGCTCTGGAAGATACGCATCCAACTCAATCTCGCTGGTATATGCCATCATCACCTGAATTTCATCACCGCCATAGGCGAGATCGGTAACCGCTCTTGTGGCATCGGAAATGGTATATTCAGTTGCTCCAACCGATTGGCGCACCGATGAAACCGCATCTGTTTTTGTTTCCAAAAACAAGGTTGCCCCCAGCACGACCGCTGTGACACCCATGACTGCACCCAAACGAAGATTACTCACAACGCCATTCCCCAAACCTTGAAACCGATAGACGGGGTTATGGCGAAGGTTAACGGCGCAAGTATGACTGAAATTGACCCAAACTTGTCAATAACACCTGATATTATTGTTTATTCTCAAATATATAACACAGATTTGCGATGTAATAAATTCACATAATTGCGTGGTGGTTTGGGGGCCATCAAAACGGGGGTTTAATCAAGCCCTGCGAGTTTTGCCGCCATGCCAGCCCCGATCAGACCGCCGTTTTTGGTGTGCATCCCCGGCACAATCAACGGATTGGCAAAATGTGCATTGGTCTTGGCACGGGTTGCTTGGTCGAGGGCTTCCACCATTTTGATGTCATTGGACAGCCCACCGCCCATGGGAATAATCCGAGGGCCGATGGTGTTCACGATCATAGCCAGATGCGGGGTGACCATGGCTAGATAGCGCTCAATCGTTGCGGCAGCTTGTTGATCGCCCTTGTGCCAAAGTGCTGTGATGTCCTTGCTTGGAAGCTTAACCCCATGAAGTGCCTCATGGATGTTTTCCATGCCCCGCGCAGAACCGATCACATCCATACATCCTGTCAGTCCACAACCACAGGCCAGCGGCGCGCTGCCGGGCCCTTGAGGACCGTGGGTGAAAATCGGTCCATGGCCCCATTCGCCCGTCACCCCGCCAGAGCCGCGCAACAGTTGGCCGTTGATGACAACTCCACCGCCCACGCCAGAGCCAAGGATGATCGCGAACACCACCTCTTGGCCCTGCCCGGCGCCGTGATGGGCTTCGGCAAGTGCGAAACAATCCGCATCATTGGTCACCAAGACGGGCAGATCCAAAAGCGTGCTTAATTCGGTCGCAAACAAGCGCCCGTCTATACAGGGCAGATTGGCGACCACCGCCAGCCCCGTGTCCGGATCATATGACCCGGTTATCGAGATACTGACACTTTTCCCGTTGGTCGCCGTCACGCCGGTTTTGATCGCGGCGACAAATGCGTCCCAGTCATCGGCCGGCACGGGCATACGCCCGGCTTCTTGCACCAGACCGTCAGCGCGGCTTTCCCCGTAACGGATGAATGTCCCGCCAATGTCAAAACAGGTAACTGTCATAAGCGCCTCATAAGTTTGACTGGGCTTTGCCTTGGGCATAGCCGCAAATGCGAACGGCGCGCAATCGGTGCAATATGGGTTTGGGCGAAAATATGCGTGCCAATTGTCGTTTTTGGAATGTGCAAGCGGCGCGAATCTGGCTTTACTCTGTTTACGATCTAGAAACGGGACCACAGGCCGATGCCATTACAAATGAACCAAGAGGTGTTTATCACCTGCGCTGTCACGGGCTCTGGCGGGACCCAAGATCGCAGCCCCCATGTGCCACGCTCGCCCAAAGAGATTGCCGATAGTGCGATTGCAGCTGCGCGCGCGGGGGCGGCGATTGGGCATTGCCATGTGCG
>CAZBBZ010000345.1:0-3555 GCA_964489925.1 uncultured Rhodobacterales bacterium | reverse complement strand
GACCGTATGGCCGCTGCGGGCATTACCGTGGTGGAACGCGTGCCGCACAAATACGGTATTCACGACGGGAACGCGCATTATCTGGCAACCAAGGCGGATAAGAGTGGCCACATTTTATGATCTGATTGTCACCCGCTGGCACGCGCGGTTCATGGGGCAGGTCATGCCTTGTGCGATTGGGCGCGGCGGGCTGACCCAGGATAAAAAAGAGGGTGATGGCGCAACCCCGCGCGGTAGCTTCCGATTGCTCGAAACTTATGCGCGCGCGGATCGGGGCTGTCCTGATACATCGCACTTGCCAATGACGATGATCGGACCGCAAGACATTTGGTCGGATGATCCAAAAGATGCGCATTACAACCAGCACTGCAATGCCCATCACTATCCGTTTTCCCACGAACGGCTGCACCGCGCAAACGCGCTTTATGATCTATTTGCCGTGATGGATTACAACATTTGCCCTGCGGTCGCGGGCAAGGGCAGCGCGATTTTCCTGCACGCATGGCGGCGACCACGCTTTCCGACCGAAGGCTGCGTTGCTTTATCCCCTCACAACCTACGTTTTGTACTGGCGAATTGGACACCGCGCTCCCGCGTGGTGATCACCTAAACCAGCGTCGCATCCCGCGCCCCAAAGATCGCCGAGCCTACCCGCACATGGGTTGCGCCAAAAGCCACCGCCTTTTCAAAATCCGCACTCATGCCCATGGACAGCCCGTCCAACCCATTGCGCGCGGCAATCTTGCCCAAGAGCGCGAAATGCATAGAGGCTTCCTCATCCACGGGCGGTATAACCATCAACCCGGCAATGCTCAGGTCCATCTGACGGCACTCAGCGACAAATTCGTCAACTTCGCCGGGCAGAACGCCGCTCTTTTGCGGCTCTTCCCCGGTGTTCACCTGAATAAACAGCTCTGGCGAGGCACCGCGCGCCTGAACTTCATCCGCAATTTTCCGCGCGAGCTTAATCCGATCAACGCTATGGATCGCATCAAACAGATCCAGCGCGGGCTTTACCTTGTTGCTTTGCAACGGACCCACAAGATGCAGCTCAATATCACTGTGTTGTTCCTTGAACGGTTGCCAACGGGTCTGCGCTTCTTGCACCCGGTTTTCACCAAACAAACGATGGCCTTGGGATAGAACGGCCTCTACCCGATCAGCGGGCTGCACTTTAGAAATCGCTAACAGATGAACATCGCTAGCCACACGACCTGCGTCTTGCGCGGCCTTATCTAAACGGGTTTTGATTTCTGTTAGGGACAAGGTGCTAGCTCCAAACCAAGGATTTATCCCTATTTGCAGCGCGTTTAGGCAAAAGAAAAGGGCGGACCAAAAGGCCCGCCCCAATCAAAGACTTAACTAAGTGAAACTTAGTATTTGATAGTCAAGTACAGCGATGTGCCGCCTTTGAACTCTGGTCCGCCGATTTCGTCAGCTTCTGCGTAAGCGATTGTTGCAGTGATATTGTCTGCAACGCCAACTTCAGCACCAGCGTAGAACGCGCCTGTTCCGCCGTCGTAGTTACCTGCAACGTCGTCATAGCCAGCATAAAGCGTAACCATGTCGTTCACAGCGTAATCAACGTCGATTTCGAAGTTGGTGTTAAAGTTGTCCGAACCATCGTGGAAGTCGATGGACACGTTAGCGTCAGCCAAAGCGAAGTCCAAGAATAGACCGTACTCGTCTGGCACAGTGTCGTTGGTCGCGAAGTAAACGCCAACTTTAGCTGGGCCGAACTCGCCGGATACTTTTGCACCAACAGACGAACCTGCAGTGCTGTCTTGGAAGCCCAAGTGTACGTCAAAGTCGCCGAACGCCATTTTACCGGAAATACCTAGTGTTTCCGATGAGTCGTCGTAACCAAGACCAACAGATGCGTCACCAAAGGTGCCGCCCAAACCAAACGCAATCGCGTCGCCTGGGATGTCGGAGTCGCCATCGTCTGCGCCAGTCGAAACCGCGTAACCGAAGTCACCGAATTCGCCAACCCATTTGATGCCGCTGTCGTTGTCAGCAGTTGGCATGTTAGCAGTTGTCATGCCGTCAGTGTCGTCGAAGAACTCCCAAGCGGCAGTTGCTTCGTCAATGTCGTCGTCAAACGACAATGTACCAGCTGGTGTAGACAAGGACGCGCCATCAAACGAAACAACATCATTATTGTTTTTGCTTGTGGTGTCGCCATTGCTGTCAGCAGAAGTTTTGCCAGCTTCGGAAACTTCAGCGTCAACGCCGAAAGAAGCTTTAAAGCCGTAGCCTGGAGCTACTTCGTGATTGACTTTAAGGTCAATGTCATTTTCCAGGAACAGGCCGCCTTCAACTTCGTCATTGTAGCCAACAACAGCAGAACCGGAAATACCCACCGCAGAAGATTGGTGAGCGTCAGCAAATGCAACACTGGAAACAGCCAGAGCAGCGATTGCTGTAGTAGTAAAGAGAACGTTTTTCATCGTTTTTCCCTCGTGATTTACAGTCAAGGTGCACCTCTATAACTTCCCAGAAGGAATTCCGGGATAAGAGGCCTGCAACATCCTTCTTAAGCTTGGGGATTACAAGGCCAGCTGAAACCTGAAATCTAAAAGGCGGGCGCTGTGATGCCACAACGACACAGTGTGGTTAACTCGTTTGAGCCCCAAATACGCTTGTTGAGCCAATATACACTCGCTAATACTGCCATCTAGGGCGTTAACCGCAGCACTTTGGGGATTTGGACAGATATGGCATTTAGATCGATCACATGTGGTATTTTTGCACTCGCGTTGCTCGGCTGCGCCTCAGGTAACCCTGTGGATGATTCGGGTGACGGTTCGAATAAATACTTATGGAACGCGTCCTTAGACACACTTTCTTTCCTACCACTTGAACAAGCAGACGAGTCTTCTGGCCTGATTGTCACCGGTTGGGGAAGTGTGGAGGGTTCGTCACAGGTATACCGCGCGACGGTTCTGGTGGCAGAACCTCAGCTGGATGCCTCTGTGCTAAAGGTGGCGGTTTTTCGCCGATCTGGATCAAGAGAGATTCCCGCGTCCCCAGAAACCGTAATTCAGGTTGAAAATGCTATTTTGGCCCGCGCAAGAGAGTTGCGGATCAGCGATGTTCGTGGCTAACAGGCTTCGCGGGCAGAGATGCCTGCACCTCAGCCGGGCCAAGCTCCCATTTTACCAGCCGGGCAAGCTCCGCCCGCACTAACAAAGTCAGAGAATATATCCATGTCCCGTTATGATGCGCGCGCTGTCGAACCGAAATGGCAAAAAACCTGGGACGACGCTCAGATTTTCGCCAGTAAAACCGATGAGAGCCGCGAAAAATACTATGTCCTAGAGATGTTTCCCTATCCGTCAGGGCGGCTGCACATGGGACATGTGCGCAATTACACGATGGGCGATGTGGTCGCGCGCTATAAAGCCGCCGCCGGGTTCAATGTATTGCACCCGATGGGATGGGATGCATTTGGGATGCCTGCTGAAAACGCGGCTATGGCCATTGGCGGCCACCCAAAGACCTGGACCTATGACAACATCGACGCGATGGTCGCGCAGATGAAGCCATTGGGCC
>CAZBBZ010000344.1:2982-3577 GCA_964489925.1 uncultured Rhodobacterales bacterium | reverse complement strand
GCCGCGTCGTTCTGCATAAAATATATGCATGAATTTTTCATATTTGGGCATTTTGTGCCCGAGTGGTTGCAAACTGCCAAAAGTCGCGGCAAGAATGCCTTCACATATTGATAGTGGCATGTGTAAGCGTGCCACAACAGGAGGTAACACTTGTCAACAATCGACAAGAGTGAGGCGTTCGTCGCCTTTGATCGGGTACAAAAGAGCTACGACGGCGAGATTCTCGTCGTTAAAGATCTTAATCTCAACATCGGAAAAGGTGAGTTTCTGACCATGCTTGGGCCCTCTGGGTCTGGCAAGACAACTTGCCTGATGATGCTGGCCGGGTTTGAAACCGCGACCCATGGTGAAATTCGTCTTGATGGGGTTTCGATTAACAACATCCCCCCCCATAAGCGGGGCATTGGCATGGTGTTTCAGAACTACGCGCTGTTCCCGCATATGACCGTCGGGGAAAACCTCGCTTTTCCTTTAGAAGTGCGCAAGCTTGGCAAATCTGAGCGGGACGATAAGGTAAAGGCCGCTTTGGACATGGTTCAAATGGGGGATTTTGCTGGTCGACGTCCGGCACAGCTTTCAGGTGGGCAGCAGCAAC
>CAZBBZ010000344.1:0-2972 GCA_964489925.1 uncultured Rhodobacterales bacterium | reverse complement strand
TGGCGCGGGCTTTGGTGTTTGAACCGCAACTGGTGTTGATGGACGAACCGCTTGGTGCGCTCGACAAGCAGCTGCGCGAGCATATGCAATACGAGATCAAGCATTTGCATGATCGCCTTGGGGTGACCGTGGTCTATGTGACCCACGATCAGTCAGAGGCTTTGACCATGTCGGATCGGATCGCTGTCTTTAATGACGGGGTGATCCAACAGCTTGCGCCGCCTTCTGACCTTTATGAGCGTCCAGATAACGCTTTCGTTGCGCAATTTATTGGTGAAAACAACAAGTTGAACGGCGTTATTGAAGCGTTAGATGGTAATCACGCGCGTGTGCGTGTGACTGATGGCCTGTCCTCATCGGCTTTGGCGGTGAATTGCGGCCCGGTGGGAAGCAATACCATGCTGTCGATCCGCCCAGAACGGGTTTTGATCGGCGCATCGGGTGAAAACACCACGACAGCGAAGGTCAAAGAGCTGATTTACTTGGGCGATCACATTCGTTGCCGCATGGATGTGGCGGGCCATGACGAGTTTATCGTTAAGGTGCCAAATGCAGCTGGAACCTCTCATTTATCGGTTGGCGAAGAAACGGTCGTCAGCTGGCAAACTGCGGATTGCCGCGCTCTGGACGGGGCGTAAGGCAAAAAAACGGGCACGCCGTAATCCCATTGGCGTGTTGGACAAGAATTAAGGGAACCAAACATGGAGAAGTTTACAATGAAACTTTCATCAATCCTAAGCACAACTGCGGCTCTGGCCCTAGTTGCTGGTGCGGCAACTGCGAACGACCTGACGGTTGTAAGCTGGGGCGGTGCATACACAAAGAGCCAAGTAGAAGCTTATCACAAGCCCTTCACTGCGGCGACTGGCAAGACCATCCTATCCGAAGATTACAACGGCGGCTTGGCTGAAATTAAAGCACAAGTTGAAGCGGGCAACGTGACTTGGGACATCGTTGATGTTGAATTGTCTGATGCGATCCGTGGTTGTGACGAAGGTCTGCTTGAAGAAATCGATCACTCGATCCTTCCACCTGCGCCAGACGGAACTCCTGCGACCGAAGATTTCATCAGCCTTGCGTTGCATGACTGTGCGGTTGCGAACATCGTTTGGTCGACCATTTACGCCTATGACAGCTCGAAAATTGCTGATGGTCCAACTACTATGGCCGACTTCTTTGACCTGACAGCATTCCCCGGCAAGCGTGGCCTGCGCAAGTCTCCAAAAGCCAACCTAGAGATGGCTCTGGTTGCTGACGGTGTAGCGGCAGCTGACGTTTACGACATTCTGTCCACGGACGAAGGCGTTGATCGCGCGTTCGCTATGCTTGATAAAATCAAGAACGACGTTGTTTGGTGGGAAGCTGGCGCGCAGCCTCCACAGCTTTTGGCTGATGGCGAAGTTGCAATGACAACTGCTTATAATGGTCGTATTTTCAACGCTGTAGCGGCTGAAGATAAACCATTTGAAGTTGTTTGGGACGGTCAAGTGTTTGACGTTGATCTTTGGGTGATCCCGAAGGGTGCGAAAAACAAAGACCTTGCGATGGAGTTCCTAGCGTTCTCGACCGCAACAGAGCAACTGGCAGCCCAAGCGTCTTGGATTTCTTATGGTCCTGCACGTTTGTCTTCAGCACCGCTGATCGGCACATATGCGACCAAGCCTGAGCTGGAAATGGCGCCTCACATGCCAACAGCGCCTGCCAACTTTGGCAACGCGATTGCGAATGGCTTTGAGTTCTGGGCGGATAACCAGGACGAGTTGAACGAGCGTTTCAACGCTTGGTTGGCTGGCTAAGTCCAATAAATACGGTCGGGGCGGCGTTTGCTGCCCTGACCCTTTTTGAATGTTGGGGGCCTAATGGCCAAGGGATACATCATCGCACATATTACGGTTCAAGACGCAGACGGCTATGCACCCTATGTTGGTGCCGCTGGGTCTGTGTTGGGGGATCGATATGGCGCAAATTATTTGGTGCGCGGTGGTCAGTCACAGCTGCTCGAAGGGCAGTCCAAAGAGCGCCATGTGGTGATAGAATTTGATAGCTATGAGACCGCTAAGGCGGCCTATAACGACCCGGAATATATGGAAATTATGAAAATCAGGCACGCCAATGCTGATAGCGACGTGATCCTTGTTGAGGGCCACGAATGAGCACTGAGTATCAAGATGGCATCGTCGCCGCCGACGGCACGCCGCTGAAAAAGAAGCTGGCGCAAGCCATGTTTGTCAGCCGGATGCGGGCCATGGGGCTGGTAACGCCTTTGTTGTTGTTGATCCTCTTGGCCTTTGTGGTGCCGGTGATCGTTTTTCTAAGCCGGGGCGTTTATAACGACGAATTTTCGAAATACATGGTGAATGTGTCCCCCGTTTTGACGGAATGGGACGCGAAATCCGAGCCGACCGAAGAAATGTTTGCCGCTTTGCACGCGGATTTGGTGCAGACCCGCGAGGACAAAACCATTGGTAAGGTCGCGAGCCGGGTGAACCGCGAAAAATCACGCACCAGATCGCTGTTTACATCCACCGCGCGTAAAGCTGCGAAGATGGAGCCACCTTACAAAGAAGCCTTCATCGACCATAAAGACGATTGGGCCGATATTGAAGTTTGGCATGCCATGAAGGTATCGGCGCGCTCATTGACGCTTGGCTATGTGGCAGCGGCCCTTGATGGTCGCATTACCGCAACCGGCGAAGTGACGCGGGTTGAGGAAAATCGCCGCATCCACCTAAAGCTATTTGCGCGAACCTTTGAGATTTCGATCATTGTAACCCTGATGGGCGTGCTGCTGGGGTATCCGGTGGCTTATCTGTTATCAACCTTGCCCACGCGGACGTCTAATCTGCTGCTTATCTTGGTTTTGCTTCCATTTTGGACGTCGCTTTTGGTGCGAACGACCGCTTGGATTGCCATGTTACAGGGCGAGGGGGTTATGAATGATCTTGCGGTGGTCTTTGGGTTGGCCGAGGATG
>CAZBBZ010000343.1:1703-3652 GCA_964489925.1 uncultured Rhodobacterales bacterium | reverse complement strand
TGCAGATACCCCAAACCATGCCAAGTCGGGGTTTAGCAACCTCGGGCTGGCAAGGGCGCAGCCAGTCGTTTGGAATTGCAGATTCAGTCACCGTTTTGGCCAAAGATGCTGCAACCGCAGATGCTGCGGCCACGCTGATTGCAAATGCGGTCGATACAGATGATCCGCGCATCAAGCGTGCGCCTGCCAATAGTTTGCACCCCGACAGCGACCTTGGCGCGCGCGCGGTCACAACCTATGTGCCGGTGCTCTCGCCTGCGCAGGTGCAAGACGCTCTGTCCAAGGGGTTGGCGCGGGCCAATGCTTTGGTAACCGCAGGGCGTATTTCAGCCGCGCATCTAAACTTGCAATCCAAGACGCTGACCACATCCCAGCCTCACATTTAACACCGCTTCAAGCGTCCGATGCGAACGGATCGGGATCATAGCGCACATGAACCAAGTAAAGCCCATGGGGTGGCGCCACCGGGCCGCAAGCCGTGCGATCTTTTGCTTCTAGCACCACTTTAATCTGATCGGGATGCCATGTCCCTGACCCAACTTTTACCAATGATCCGACGATTGAGCGGACTTGATTATGCAAAAAGCTGCGCGCGCGCACGTCGATAATCACTTCCTCGCCACCATTGGCATCCCACTTGCTGACCGTCAGCTCATCAATGGATTTTTCCGGCGATTTCGCCTGACATTCGGACGCGCGAAACGTGCTATAATCGTGACGCCCCAATAAATGCTGCGCGCCCTGCTGCATCGCCTCTATATCCAGCGTATAGCCGATGGCCCAAACCCGGCCTTTGGTCAAAACAGGCGGCGCTTTGCGGGCCAAAATGCGATAGCGATAAGACCGTTCTTTCGCCGAAAACCGCGCTTTGAAATCATCCGGCACGCGCACCACATCCAAAATAGCGATGGGATGGGGGCGCATATGCGCGTTGATCGCCCCGCGCAGCTTAAACGTATCCCAGTCCCGGTCCAAATCCACATGGGCGACCTGCCCCGTAGCATGAACACCAGCATCCGTGCGCCCGGCTGTCTGAATACGCGGGCGCGTGGGGTTCAGCTTGGCCAACGCGTCCTCAATCGCGCCCTGCACCGAGGGCACATTTGGCTGTGTCTGCCAGCCAAAAAACGGAGCACCGTCATATTCTATCAAAAGCGCATAGCGAGGCATTTGCCGCGCCTAACGAATATCTGGCAAAATTGCAAAGCTGGCTCGTATTTTTGATGCTGCGCGATTAAATACGTGACAAGCGCGCGGCACAGATCGCGGCAAGCTCGACGGATGGGGAATTATTTTCGTGATTATCAACGATATTGCAGACGGCATTTCCCGCCAGATCGAAGCCGCCCATGACGGTGTGAACGAGCTGCTATTTGAACCGGTTATTCGCCTTGGCGTGACGGGCTTGTCGCGTGCAGGCAAAACCGTCTTTATCACGTCGCTGATTTCGAACTTGCGTGACCGGGGCCGGATGCCGGGCCTGCAAGCGGCCGCAGATGGGCGCATCCTAAGCGCTTATTTGCAACCGCAACCCGATGACGACATCGCCCGTTTCCCGATCGAAGATCATCTAGCAGATTTGCGCAGCGATAACCCAAGCTGGCCGCAATCGACCCGCACCATCAGCCAACTTCGTTTGTCCATGCGGGTGCAGCCCGGAGGCATGCTGTCCTCGCTGCGCGGCCCGACAACCGTGCATTTGGATATCGTGGATTACCCCGGCGAATGGCTGTTGGATTTGCCGCTGCTGGATCAAAGTTTTGAACAATGGAGCAAAGACGCCCTTGCCGCCGCCCGTTCCAAGGCACGCACAGAGTTTTCCGGCGAATGGTTAGCAGGTGCTCAGGCCGCCGATAGCGCGGGGCGATTGGATGAAACCATTGCCACACGGCTTACACAGAACTTCACGGATTATTTGCAAACCTGCCGCAACGCGGGCCTGTCGGCTT
>CAZBBZ010000343.1:0-1693 GCA_964489925.1 uncultured Rhodobacterales bacterium | reverse complement strand
ACATGCGGCGGCTTTCACGGAATATCTGTCTGAGGCGCGGGAGGCGGGCTTTTCTGCCTGTTCGCCGGGGCGGTTCTTGATGCCCGGTGATCTGGCTGGATCGCCCGCTTTGACATTTGCCCCGCTTACCAAGCCGGACAAGGCGCGTTCAGGTTCGCTGTGGCGCGCGTTTGAGCGGCGCTTTGAAAGCTATAAGCGCATCGTGGTGAAACCGTTTTTTCGCAATCACTTTTCGCGCATTGATCGCCAGATTGTGCTGATTGATGTGCTGGGTGCAATCCATGCGGGGCCGCGCGCGGTTGAAGATCTGCGCGATGCGATGGCCGATATTATGACCGCGTTTCGTCCAGGGCAAAACTCTTGGCTCAGCTCGATCTTGGGCAAACGCACGGAAAAAATTCTGTTCGCGGCAACCAAGGCGGATCACTTACACCAAAGCCAGCACGGTGCGTTGCAAGGCATAACAGATGCGCTCTTGCGCGAAGCACGGGATCGCGCGGATCATGCCGGGGCCGACACCCGCGCGTTGGCAATCGCTGCATGGCGCGCCACCGTTGAGGAAAACATCACCCATGATGGCGAGGTGCTAAAGGCCGTGCGCGGGCGACTGCTCGACACGGGCCAACCTGCAACCATGTATCCCGGTGAATTGCCAAACGATCCGCGGGCGCTGCTGGCCTCCGCCTCTGGTGGCGCGGCAGAGTGGCTGGATCAGGACTATGCGGTGATGCGCTTTGCCCCACAGCGGATGAACATGAAACCCGGCGAAGGGCCACCACATATCCGCCTTGATAGCGCGGCAGAATTTTTGATCGGAGATCGCCTAAGATGACGCGCAAATCTGGCCCCATAGTCATTCACCACGACGAACAACCGCCCAAACCGACGGCACCCACCGCCGTGATCGAAGCCGACGAAGCACTTGATCCCAGCCAAGTCGAAGCGGTCAGCGACGATGAGCTGCCCCCGCCCGAAGGCCGGGTGATGATGGCCGCCACCCGCATCGCCGCGCGCCCGATCTCTTGGTTCGCCCGTTTGGTTTGGATGGCCCTTGGCGCGTTGGCCACGCTTTGGGTGTCCACAGCATTATGGGATTTTGTCGTGGGCTTGGGGGTGCGAAACATCTGGCTAGGTCGCGCCGCAATCGTTGCAGGCGCAATCATTTTGATCGCCGCCCTTGGGTTTATATTGCGGGAACTGTCAGGCTTTTCCCGCCTTGCCCGTATCGACGGATTGCGCGCGCGCGCCAGTTCGCTGCGGGAATTGCCCGATGCGAAAGCCGCAGAAAAACTAACGGGCGATATTTCGGCTCTTTATGCCGGGCGTGATGACACCAAATGGGCGCTTGCGGAAATCGAGAAACACGCGGGCGACGTTCTGGATGGGGACGCGCGGCTGGACCTTCTGGAACGACACCTGATGGCCCCCTTGGATGAACAGGCCCGCGGCGAGATTGAAAAATCCGCCCGCCAAGTGGCAATGGTCACAGCGATCGTGCCGCTTGCGCTGGCAGATGTGGTGGCAGCGCTTGCGGCCAATACCGCGATGGTGCGCCGGATTGCCCAAGTGTACGGCGGGCGCAGTGGCACGCTAGGATCATGGCGACTGATCCGCGCCGTGGCCGCTCATCTGATTGCCACAGGCGCGGTTGGCGTGGCCGATGATTTAATCGGTTCGGTTGCGGGTGGCGGTG
>CAZBBZ010000342.1:0-3685 GCA_964489925.1 uncultured Rhodobacterales bacterium | reverse complement strand
TTTGCGTGATTTCCGCCATGGGTGCTGTGTCGATGTCCAACCGCCTGTATTCCGTGTTCAAGCGGCGCAATTCCCGGCTCAGTGGCACATCTGACATGCTGCAGGCGCTTTATCCAAACATGGATCTTTCGCAATTTCGGTTTGCTCACAACATGTTGCGCAGTCTTTATCGCGAAAACCCTGAAAAATTCGCAATTCTGGAAGTGGAACTACAGCAAGCTTGGGTGGCGCGGATGCGCGAGTTGATGGATGACATTGAAACCACCAAAATTCTGCTATGGATGTCCACACGCGCGCCCGAAGATGAAGCTGGCCCCCAACGCAATAAAAACTTTGTCCGCTTTCCAGCTTTTGTAAACCGGGACATGTTCGAAACCGTTGCGGAAATGGCGGATGTCGTGGTGGAATATGTGGCCGCAAGTGAGTTGTGTGGCGATCAAGATGATGGGCGCATTTATGACAGCGACGAGCAAAGCGCGATTGAATGGCCCGGCCCTACGATGCACGCACAAACCGCAGATTTGTTAGAAAATCCGCTGCGCAATATCTTGAATATGAAATTGGGGTAGGCTGACGTAGCCCAACGAAATTGGCCCCGCGCTTTGGCGAGGCCAATAATTTTACAGCGCAGCTTCCAGTTTTGGAACCGCGTCAAACAGGTCAGCCACAAGACCGTAATCCGCCACCTGAAAGATCGGCGCTTCTTCGTCTTTGTTGATGGCAACAATGACTTTGCTGTCTTTCATGCCCGCCAAGTGCTGGATCGCACCCGAAATGCCGATCGCGATGTAGAGATCAGGGGCCACAACTTTACCAGTTTGACCGACCTGCCAATCGTTCGGGGCATAACCGCTATCAACCGCCGCGCGCGAGGCACCAACCGCGGCCCCAAGCTTATCAGCAAGCTTTTCGATAATGGCGAAGTTTTCTTCGGATCCAACACCGCGACCACCAGACACCACGATACCCGCGCTTGTCAGCTCTGGTCGATCACTGTCTTGGACTTTGTCTTCAACCCAAGTGGATAAGCCCGCGTTTTCGCCCGCGCCAATCGTTTCCACGCTGGCAGAGCCGCTTTCCTCCGCCGCATCAAACCCGGCGGTGCGCACAGTAAACACCTTTTTGGCATCGCCCGATTTAACCGTTTGGATCGCGTTGCCCGCATAAATGGGGCGCTCAAACGTGTCTGCATCAACCACCGCAGTCACATCGGAAATCACCATCGCATCCAAAAGCGCTGCAACCCGTGGCATGACGTTTTTACCAGTGGCAGTAGCAGGGGCGGCAATATGATCAAAGTCACCCGCAATGCCCACAACAAGTGCGGCTAGGTTTTCGGCTAAACCATTTCCATAAAGCCCAGCGTCGGTGGCCGCGATCACTTTTGAAACGCCTGCGAATTTCGCCGCCGCTTCCGCGGCAGCGGCAGAGCCACTTGCGCAAAGCACGGTTACATCGCCCAATCCAGCGACCGCTGAGATGGCCTTGCCGGTTTGATCCGTTGACAGCTCATCGCCGTTAATTTCTGCAATTACGAGTACGGCCATGATCAGATCACTCCTGCTTCGTTCTTAAGTTTCTCAACCAATTCTTCGACCGAAGCGACCATGACGCCCGCTTTGCGCGCCTCTGGTTCGGTGGTCGACACAATTGCCAAGCGCGGGGCAACGTCAACGCCGTAATCATCGGGCGTTTTTTCATCCAGCGGCTTTTTCTTGGCCTTCATGATATTGGGAAGGGACGCGTAACGCGGTTCGTTCAGACGCAAATCAACCGTCACAATCGTTGGCATATTGACCTTGATGGTTTGCAAACCACCGTCAACTTCGCGGGTTACAACTGCATGATCGCCCTCGATATTCACCTCAGAGGCAAAGGTCGCCTGCGACCAGCCCAAAAGTGCGGACAGCATTTGCCCGGTTGCGTTCATATCGTTATCAATCGCCTGCTTGCCGCATAAAACAATGCCCGGCTGTTCTTCGTCGACCACGCCTTTTAGCAGCTTTGCCACCGCCAAGGGTTCGATATCCGTATGCACATCGTCGGCCGCTTTGATCAGGATTGCGCGATCCGCCCCCATCGCCAAAGCTGTGCGCAATGTCTCTTGGTTCTTATCAATCCCGATAGACACCACGACGATTTCATCCGCTTTACCAGCTTCTTTCAGACGGATCGCTTCTTCGACAGCGATTTCATCGAAAGGGTTCATCGACATTTTGACGTTCGCGAGGTCAACCCCGCTACCGTCCGCTTTCACGCGCACTTTGACGTTATAGTCAATCACACGTTTGACAGGCACCAAAACTTTCATGGGTCTGCTACTCTCCTTGGATCAAATCGCCACATCTGGCGCGAGGGAAAATCGATTTCTTCTGCTGGTTTATGCCAATGGCAAGGGCAAGAATAGGGCAAAATCGTCGCGTTTAAGTCCTGACGCGGCGTTACGCCCCGTGTATTCGGTCGCGCAATTAGCGATTTGCGCCGGGCACCCACAAAACATCCGCCCGCCCATTGTCGTTGGCAACACGCGAGGCCACGAACATCCAATCAGACAAGCGGTTAAGATAGCGGATCGCTGACCCGTTGACTTCTTCTTGCTCGCTCAGGGCAATCGCCAAACGTTCTGCGCGCCGACTAACCGTGCGGGCTTGGTGCAAATGCGCCGCCAAAGCTGCCCCACCGGGAAGCACAAAGCTTTTCAACGGTTCAAGGTGTTCGTTCATAGCGTCAATTTCCGCTTCAAGCCGATCAACTTGCGCATCATTTACGCGCAAAGGGGGGTACTCAGCTTCAGCATCCTTGCTGATATCCGGGCGACACATATCTGCGCCCAAATCGAACAAGTCATTTTGAATGCGCGCAAGCGCATCATCCATGTCGCCGTCGCTATGCAAGCGGGCCAACCCGATGACAGAGTTTGTTTCATCCACGGTGCCGTAAGCCTCGACCCGCAACGAATGCTTGGCTACACGCACACCATTGCCAAGCGCAGTTTCACCCTTGTCGCCTGTGCGCGTGTAAATCTTATTCAACGTAACCATAAATCAGCCCCCAGAGCCGCCGCGAAACGCGATAAATATCAAAATAAACACGACAGCTAGAAACTGTAAGCCAATGCGCCAACGCATGATTTTATTGGCGTATTTTTTGTTCGCCTCCCCACCGCGCGTAAACACGGTGACGCCAAACAGCAGCACGCCCAAGACCGCCAAACAGGTGATCACTACGAGCCAGAAAAGCGGATCAGAGCCCATCTATTTTTCCTTCATTTACCAGCGTCTTTGCAAACCGGATGCCCATCTCATGGGCAAAAGCTTGCGAACATAATGGGCTATATAGGTCGGGGTGGTCACAAAGTAACGAATTTTCGGCCTGTCGGCTTCAAGTGCGTGAATGAGCTTGGCCGAAACCGCATCTGGTGGCAGTTCAAAGCGGTCTTTTTTGCCGCTGTCATCGTACAGACGCGGGATCAGTGATTTCTTGTAAACCTTACCATGATGGGCTGAGGCTTCATGATCGACCCATTTTTCCCAATGCGGGATAGAGTTTTCGCGTATTTTGCTTGTCACCGGACCCGGCTCGATCAGCACAAAATGGATGTTGGGATCGCGGTTTTCCAACCGTAAAGTATCCGTCGCCCCTTCCAGCGCGAACTTCGTGGCATTGTAAGCCCCGCGATAACGCA
>CAZBBZ010000341.1:0-3696 GCA_964489925.1 uncultured Rhodobacterales bacterium | reverse complement strand
AATTTTCCATAGTCCTACAAGATTATGTGCCCAAAAAAGTTAATGCAACGATCCCCGCGACAATGGTGTCCTGAAGGGTGAAATAGGCACGATAACAGAACTCTCCGAAACGGCTGTCTCTGTAAAGCTGGACAAAGGTGAAAAGGTGCAATTGGAGACTGGCAGTTTCGCCGGTCGTGGCCTCGATCATGCGTACGCTCTGACCGCTCACGCGTGGCAGGGTGATGATACGAAAGACATCATCGCGGGCATTGGAAGCCGCGAATATCTGGCCACACAAAAGGCGCTCTATGTAGATATCAGCCGCGCCAAAACGACGGCGACAATCATCACCGACAATAAGTCTCAACTCATCTCAACGATCTCCAAAAAAACCGGCGAGAGCATGGAAGCACTCACGGAGATTACCGGCCAGCGGATCAAAGATCTGACGTCCCGTGAGACGCCCACAAAGCGCCTTGGAGATGGATTAGAGACCATAGAAGCCAACGGTGCCAAGGACGCCAGAGGCGGCGCTGAGACACGCGAGAACGACGCTCAGCGATCACCGGAAAAAGAAGGTCAGAACGACCCTTCAGATCAGTCCGAAAAAGCGACCGAAACTGAGGCCGACAAGGACCGTAAATTAGCCGAGCAAATGCTCGCCCAAGAAGCCCGTGGAGACGGCCGTGATACCACCTCAAATGACCGCTCCGAGGACAAGGAAAATGATGGCGACAAATACGACTCAGAAGCTGTCCGAAAAGACCTCGAAGAACAGTGGGAAAAGTTTGCTGAAGACCGCGCTCGTGGGCGTGATGAACGTTCGAGATAAGGAGACACGAAATGTCAAAAAAAAATGATAATGCGCGAATTACTTTAGGCAACAAAGCTCAAGAACTTGCCTCTGAGATAGCAGGTGACAATGAAGCGGTGAACGCTACTCATCTTGACGTCGCAATTGGTGGGCTACTTCAAAAAGTAGAGACCCTTTCAAACGCCAAAAACGAACCCGGTAAAGCGGAAGTTTCTCCAGCTTTACGTAAGCTTTTTCAAAAAGAAACGGACCAGCTGCATCACGAGTTGTCAGTCAAGATGGATGAGCAGTTCATCCAAGTGGTTAACCTTTTGAACGGTGTCCGTTATATGCTCAACATCTTCGGAGAAGAACAATCCGGTCACGATGTGGAAGAACTAATTCTTACCACAAACGATTGGCTCGATCGAACCATCAAGCCAATTGAAACTTCGCGCCAAGAAAAGGCAGCCGCGAACACAAAAACAGACCGCCCGGAAAACGAGCATGAAAATATTCCTGATCAGACAGCGGCTATGTCGCAAGTCCAGCAACCTGTTCAGGATCTGACGCAGCAGGCAATGGAGTTTGATCAGGAAAGAAGCAATAACGATGGGAGGGAAGTTTGATGCCTCAATACCTCGGTTTCCATCTCCAGAAGTGGTGGCACAAATGGCAGAAGCTCCAGCCTCAAATGGCACAGCCGTTTGCCATCTGTGCCATTGATCCTGCCATTTGTGCCACGACCGGGCAAAGTGCTGAAAAACAAGACTTTTTAAGTGTCACAAATGGCATAGAGCGCCAAATTTTATGTGACGCAAAAACACGGCTTCGCATTTTGTCTAACCCGTTCTTTTCTTTGCATAAAACCCAATTTGGGAGGGGCATCTCACCGAGATGCGGATCGTGTGAGACTTTGAGGGCAAATGGGGCGGATGTGTAACCTGCCGCGCGGCCAACCAAGGCATTGAATTGCCAGCGTTTCGGCCAGCGCTAGCGGAACTTCTGTCCTGCGGGCTGCTGGTTTTCATTGCTACCCCCGCTTGTCCTGGGATGACCCCAGCACATTGCGGGAATTTTGTCCTAGCAATGGAGAGGCCACATGCCCAAACCAACACTCAAATCGAAAGCCCAAATTGATCGTACCCAATGGGATACCAAATTCCCCCAACTTGGCAAACGCACCCGAGGGGATCGGGAGACTTGGATTGTCAGTTGTATCGGAGACGATGGGGCGCGCAAACGCCGCACCCTCGGGCTTGTCTCGGAGGTGACGCTTGAGGCCGCGCGCGCGCAAGCAATGGTTCTGCTGGTCGATGGCGTCGAGGATGACCTCGACGCGGCGCATACGACGGTTGCAGAGTTGCACGAGATTTACATGGCGGACCGTAAGCCGGAATGGGCGCTTACGACCTATCGGGGCCGGAGGTCGCTTGTCGCAAAATTGATTACTCCGCAGCTTGGCGACATCCGCGTTGCAGAGTTGAATGGTGTCGATGTGAACTCTTGGCTCGCTGGACTGGAGCGCAATCCGGGGACCTGCAACATTGCGCTGGCGCATCT
The DNA here is from genome assembly GCA_964489925.1 of uncultured Rhodobacterales bacterium. Lineage (GTDB taxonomy): Bacteria > Pseudomonadota > Alphaproteobacteria > Rhodobacterales > Rhodobacteraceae > CAYLLD01. Next base: position 1,358 of record CAZBBZ010000341.1, on the reverse strand, counting down.
GTCCGGCATGATGCGCCATGCGGAAATTCTCGGGCTCAGAGCACCCGGTTCCAACCCGTGCAAAGGCCGTCGCAAGCGCAAGTCTGGGTTCAAGGCGAAGTATCTAACTGACACCGAATTTCGGCGCTTTGGAAAGACGCTTCGAGAGTTCGAAACTGAGCACAAAACGCTGGTCACGTTTTTGCGTTTTTTGGCCGTCACGGGCGCGCGCTTAAATGAGGTTAGGAGCCTGCGTTGGAATGACTTGGAAACGGATAGAATTCCTCTGCCCAATTCAAAGACCGGGCCGCGCACAATCTGGCTTGGTCGGGCCGCACGGGACGTTCTATCCGGTCTTGATCGGGACGGGCCATATGTCTTCCAGAAGAACGGCGTGCCGATTGGTGAAAGCGCGTTGCGCAAAGACTGGGCTTTGATTTGCAAGCGCGCGCGATTGAAGAAATTCCGCATGCATGATCTACGGCATAACTTTGCGTCTGTTGGCATCACGAGAGGAGAGAGCCTGCGCACCGTGGGCGGGCTGTTGGGCCATACGCGTCTCGATGCAACCCAAGGCTACGCACATCTTGCTGAGAAGGCGCTCAAGGTCTCTGCGCGGCAAGTGGCCAATGATCTGAACCGCAAGCTCGGGTTGCATCGGCGGCGTAAGCCAAGGGCGAAGGTTGTCTCGCCGCTTGAAGCTAAGGAATTTGAGATTGTGAAAATTTTCCTGCGCCAGAAAGGGACGCTTCCAGAGTTCTGCGCTTTCAATAATCTCAACCAAGAAAACTTCCACAGTCAGGTGCTTGAATACCGCAAACTGAAGCAGGAGTTGTCCGCATGAGCGCGCTCTTTGAACTGACCACCCGCACTGTTAAAGCCGCCAAGCCTCAGGTTAAAGAATACAGCTTGCGCGACAGCAAGTTTCCCGGCCTTGCTGTTCGCGTTCAACCCAACGGCGCGAAGGCATGGGTTCTGCGGTTGAGCGCCAATGGAAAATCCCGCCGGATCACGCTTGGCAAGACCAAGCATATTTCTGTGACTGATGCCCGGAATATGGCCGCTGACCGGATCGCCGATTTGCGTTTGGTGAATGTGCGGCATATCCCAAAGCGCAGTGGTCTGACTTTTGAGCAACTGGCCGAGACGTTTCGACAGGCCAAAGCAAAGAGCTACAAATCCACCACGCTCAAATCTCTAAAGTCCTACCTGACGTGTCAGCTTTTTCCGGCTTTTGGCAAAACCCATGTCTCCGACATCACCACCGCGCAAGTGGCAATCTGGTTTCATGGCTATTCCAACATTGCCCCCGGTGGTGCGAACCGGGCGCTTGAGGACTTCCGGGCCATTCTCTCCCATGGTCGCAATCACGGACTGAC
>CAZBBZ010000340.1:0-3708 GCA_964489925.1 uncultured Rhodobacterales bacterium | reverse complement strand
TCTGCTTGGCGAGCTTGTGACACGGTGCCGACGCGTTCGTTCCACTCGGTTTGCGCTTGTGCGCCGCGTGCGCCGATTTCATGCCATGCGGCCAGAGTTTCGGTTGGGATTTCGAACGGCTTATTTGTCCAGCCATAGGACGCTTTGGTAGCGGCCATTTCGTCCGGGCCAAGTGGCGATCCGTGTGCTTTTGACGTGCCTTGCTTGTTGGGGGCGCCGTAACCGATGTGGGTTTTGCACGCGATCATCGAGGGTTTGTTGGAAGATTTTGCGGCAGTAAGTGCGGCATCAATTTCATCTGGGTTGTGGCCATCACATTCAAAGACCGACCAGCCTGACGCTTCGAAACGTTTGCGCTGGTTCGTTATGTCCGAAAGCTCAACCGCGCCGTCGATTGAAATGCCATTGTCATCCCAAAGCACGATCAGTTTGGATAGCTTTTGCTTGCCTGCAAGACCAATCGCTTCTTGGCTGATGCCTTCCATAAGGCAACCATCGCCAGCGATCACATAGGTGTAGTGGTCAACCAGTTTGCGGGTGAAGCGCGAGGCCATGGATGCTTCGGCCATTGCCATGCCAACCGCGGTCGCAAGCCCTTGGCCAAGCGGACCAGTGGTGGTTTCAATGCCTTTGGCGTGGCCATACTCTGGGTGGCCAGCAGTGACATATCCCATTTGGCGAAAGTTCTTAATCTGCTCTAGGGTCATGTCCGCATAGCCGTTCAGATACAACAATCCATACAGCAGCATCGAGCCGTGTCCGGCGGACAAAACGAAGCGGTCACGATCGGGCCAGTCCGGGTCAGCGGCGTTGAACTTTAGATGCTTTTCATAAAGCACCGTCGCAACATCAGCCATGCCCATTGGCATGCCAGGGTGCCCGGATTTCGCAGCTTCGACCGCATCCATCGCCAAAACGCGCAATGCCGTCGCCTTGTTCCAGTGGTCAGGGTGATTGGATTTTAGGTCTGCGATTTCCATGATGTCCTCGGGTTATACTTTTGCGCAAGCATTTGGGTCGAGATACCAGTTGGGCGGACACGGTCAAGGCGATCTTGTATGCACGAAAAACGGTCAATGCTCTTTTTGTCGTTGGATTTGATCGCGCAAATCACGGTCCAACCCGACTTACTGTTGACCTAAAACGCCGATTCTGCGAATCATAGGCAAATAAGTCGGCGATAGACCGGAGGAGCATTGGGCAGATGAGCGATCTTAACGAAATTGAAGGACGTATCTTTTCCGCATTGGGGCGGATCAGGGCCGTTGTAGAAGACAGCAACAGTGTCGGCGCGCAGGAAATGCCGCTGTTGGAAAAGCTGAAATCTTACGACCAGTTGAACGCTGAATTGGGCGAAGAAGTCGTAAACTTGCGTGAAAAACGCGAAAAAGATGTGCGCGAGTTGGACACGCTGTTGTCTGAATTGAAACCCCTTATTCAAGAGGTGTCCTAATGCCTGAGGTTGATCTAAAAATTGGTGGCCGCAGCTATTTGGTGGCTTGTCAGGCGGGTGAAGAGCTGCATCTGAAATCGGCAGCGGCGACACTCAACAAAGAAGCGGACCATGTGGTGCAATCATCCGGCGGGCGCTTGCCTGAAAGCCGGGTTTTGTTGATGGCCGGATTGATGCTTGCGGATCGCATTGCAGAGGGCGCTGAAACCGAGCGTTACGCTGACGAACGTATCGAAGAGCTAACGGAAAAGCTGCGCGCGTCGGAAAAAGCGAATGCGGATTTGGTCAAGAAAATTGCAGCCACGCCAGACCATGGCGCCGTGGCGGTCCCGACAGATTCCGGAACCAACAATGAGGCTGCAATGCAATTGTTAGAAAAAATCGCAACTGAGCTAGAACAAACCGCCGATCAGATCGAAGGGCGCTCTGCCGCCTGATCTATTAAGCGTTTGCTTCGCGAATTTTATCAGCGGCGTCTTGGTCAAACTGGACGCCGTTTTCGCTGAAAAGCGTATCCAATTCGCCCGACAGGGTCATTTCGGTGATGATGTCGCAACCGCCAACGAATTCGCCCTTCACGTAAAGCTGGGGGATTGTTGGCCAGTCCGAGAAATCCTTGATGCCTTGGCGGATGTCTTCGTCAGCCAGCACGTTTACGTCGGAAAATTCCACGCCCATGAAGTTTAGCACGCCAGCCACGCGGGAGGAAAACCCGCATTGGGGCATTTCCTTGGTGCCTTTCATGTAAAGCACCACGTCGTTGGCTTTGTTGGTTTCTTTGATCTTTGTTGCGGCGTCACTCATCGCGAATGTCCTTTTTTCGTTCCGAGCCGCCCTTGATGCGCATGGCCCGCATAATTCCGTATTTGCTTGTTAGATAGATCGAATGGAGCGTATCGACAAGAAAGGCGATCAACTCCGTCAATTTTAACCCGGCGCCTTAGTCGTTAGCGCAAGGGCGTGAAGCTCTCCGCTAGTGCCGTCCATTTTGCCTTTTAGCGCTTTATAAACCAGCTGATGCTGCTTGACCCGGTTTAGCCCCTTGAATTCCTCGGCAATCACTTGGGCGGCCATATGCACCCCATCATCGCCCGAGACCGTGATCTCTGCGTTCGGAAAAGCCTCTTGGATCAGAGCTTTGATTTCTGGGGCTTGCATGGGCATGTGTGGGTTCCTTTGTCATTACATTATGATTTAGTGAGTTGCCGGCGGGCTTGCAAGCGGTGCGCTTCGTTCGCGCATCAAAGCCCTGAAATAGGCGGCCATCGAAACAAAGGGTACGACCACACTAAAACCAATTCCTACAATGCCAAACATCATCGACGAAACAGGCGGTTCAGCCTGGACCAAGTCGTTCTTGCAGGCGTCAAGCAGCGCCTTGTCGGACAATAACTCTGCCAGAAAGAAACAGGCTAACGCGATGAATGTGAACACGGACGGAAGAAAAAAGAACCTTTGATATTTGCCAAACACGGCCCAGGCGAGAAATCCGCCTAGGGTTAAGCAAACGAGCGGCGTCGTTGCCACTATTAGTGTGAATTCAAAAAGGAATTCGACGGGTGGCATTTGATTGCAGCCATCGATTGATCTAACTAGGCCAGTTCGGTACATCAATGCACCAAGAAAGGCGACGCCGGAACCATAGCCCAAGAGAGTTAAGATCGGATAAAGAACGGCGAAAATTATACGCGCGCCCTTGCGCATTATCTGATCGCCGATGCGAAGCTTTCCTCGAACATGGCTGAGGCATCTTGAAGTGTCGTACTCGCCTCACCAAAGCGGATATCATCCCCTCCCAGCGACCCAACCAGCCTAGCCGAAACGCCAGCAATCTTAGCCGCCTGTACAAAGCCAGTCGCCTCAGCCGCCCCAAGCGCCACCAGATAGCGCCCCTGATCCTCGCCAAAGAACCAGCCGGTGTTGCCATCCTCAACTGACACGCCAAGACCAGCACCATAGCCTAGCTCAAACGCCGCAAGCGCAAGCCCGCCGTCCGCAAGATCGGTGATCGCGTGCAGGTTTTGGTAGTTGGACAAGATGAACTCACCCGCTTTGCGTTCCGCGGCCAAATCAACGCTTGGCGCATCACCGTCTTCGCGGTCCATCATTTCTTTCAGCAAAGCGGATTGGCCCAAATGCCCGGTCGTATCACCAAGAAGGACCAGCACATCGCCGCCCCCCGCACCGGGTCGCGCACTTGCCGCGTAATCCTTAATCAAGCCGACCGCGCCAATGGTGGGGGTGGGCAAGATCGG
>CAZBBZ010000339.1:0-3716 GCA_964489925.1 uncultured Rhodobacterales bacterium | reverse complement strand
GATACCGAGCGTCATGTCGATTTCTTCTTTGGTCATGTTGCCTTTGTCTGGGTATTTGTACTCACCCATAGATTCCACAACCATCGCCATATCCATGATCCCGATGGACGAGATATCTAGGATCGAGGCTTTGCCTTTGAATTCTGGGTTCAACAGCTCTGACCAGTTGGAAATCGGGCGACCGATCAGGTCAGGGCGGATGCCCAAAGTATCGGCGTTATAGATGGTTGGGATAAGCGTCATCCAACCGCTTTCGTTATCAACGAACTCCGTGCTGCCGGGGCCGTCAACGAAGCCAACAGTGTGTGGCGCGGTCCCTTGCGCGATTTCGCTTTCAGGGGTCAGCTTACCACTGCGGAAGGTGCCAACGATCTTGTCGTAGTTGTCAATTTTTGAGGTGTCCATCGCCTGCAAGTTGCCTGATGGCCAAACCTTCTTACAGATCCAGTACTCGATATCCGCGATGTCAAAAGACTTCGGCTGGGTCGCCGCGCGCTGTGTCACGCTGTCACTATCAAGTGCGGTCATCTCAAGCGTGAAGCCCAAGTCTTCTTTCACTTTGGCCGCAACCTCGTTGAGGTTGGAAACGCCCGTTCCGAACTGGCGCAGGGTCACATCCTTGATGTTTTGCGCCCAGATCGTTGGAGCGCCAAGCGTGGTCGCGGCAGCCGTTGTGGCCAGTGCCGTGCCGCCCTTTAGCAGCTTACGTCTATTGATGGTGGTCATGTGTCTTGTCTCCTAGTTGTATAGACAGTCGTTGTTGTTGATTTTCGTTAGGCAGTTAGGGGATGGCCTGCATCGGGCGACCAATTCAGGCCAATGGTTTGGCCGATCTCGACGGGGGTTTGAAAAAACCGCTCTTCGGGGATCAAGGCGTTAAATTCCTGATCCCCGAGCCCCCGAGCCGACAGCCCAACAAAGGCGCCTTGGTACTCTATTCCTGAAACTGCAGCCTGAACCTTGGCAGTTTCGGGCGTGGCCAGTTCCAGTTTGTCCCGACGCAGCGAAATCTTACCTTCGGGCAGTGCGATCACATTATGACCACCCAAAAAGCGGGCCACGAACTCTGTGTTTGGTTTTTGATAAACGTCCCGCGGGCTGCCCGCTTGTTCGATCACAGCGTTGTTCATCACGATCACCTCATCAGCCAGCGCCATGGCTTCGGTCTGGCTGTGGGTGACGTGGATAAAAGTAATGCCCAGCTCGCGCTGAAAGCGGCGCAATTCTTCGCGCATCTTGTCGCGCAAGAACGGATCAAGGGCTGATAGGGGTTCATCTAGCAGCAACACTTGCGGCTTGGTCACCAGCGCGCGGGCCAATGCCACCCGCTGTTTTTGACCGCCCGACAGCATATCAGGGTAGCGATCCGCGTAATCGCTCATCTGGACCAGCTCTAGCAACTCACCGGCTTGCTTGGTGCGCGCGGTTTTTTCAACGCCGGCCATCTTTAGCGAAAACCCGACGTTATCCAGCACGCTGATATGCGGAAACAACGCGTAGCTTTGAAACATCATAGAGGTCTTGCGCTTGGATGCGGGCACATCAGTGATCATTGCGCCGCCAAGCACAATATCACCGTCCGATACGCTTTCATGGCCCGCGATCATCCGCAGGGTTGATGATTTCCCGCAGCCTGATGGCCCAAGAATGCAAACATAGGTGCCCGCGCGAAACTTGTGGGAAATGCAATCAACAGCCAAAGTGTCTCCGTAGAGCTTTGTCAGGCTGGCGATTTCAAGATCGGTTGGTGTGTTTTCCATGTCCCCTCCGTTTCACAGAGCGTTTCCAAACCGCCGGGGACGAACAAGCAATCTGCCTAAAATTCCGCCTACTTGCCGGTCGATGTGCTTGCAATTGTTCACAATGCGCGCAAATTGCGCACATTTTAGGCAAATATTGTATGCAATCTTGGTGCGGGATTGTATTCGGCACGGCCTTGTGAGTCGCGATTTGTCGTAATAGTCATCGCTACATGACGACTATTTTGAACACCGAAGATGCGCGTGCATTTGCATCAAAGACGAAACGCCCGATGGTCCCCAAGATCGTTGCGGATTTGGAGCGTGCGATTGTTTCGCATCGGGTTTTGCCGGGGGCGAAACTTGGCGAAGATGACTTGGCGGATATTTATGGCGTCAGTCGCACGATGATCCGCAGCGCGTTGCAAGAACTGTCTCATGCGCGTTTGGTGACCATTGAACGCAATCGCGGCGCGTTCGTTTCGCGCCCCGACCCGGCAGAGGCGCGCGATATTATGGAAGCGCGCTCGCTGTTGGAACCGCGCACAGCGCGTTCGGCGACAGAGCGGATGACGCCAGACGCCTTAGAAGGTCTAAAGGCGCGGCTGGATCAAGAGCATAGAGCGCTGGACGCAGGTGAGATCGGCGAAGCCTTGTCCCTATCGGGCAAGTTTCACACAGACATCGCGCGCATCGCACAACAGCCCACCATTGCAGAATTCATCGAAAGTCTGGTGGCCCGCTCGTCCTTGATTATCGCGCTATATTGGGAACGCAAAAGTGCCGTATGCGAAGAATTTGCCCATCACGCGCTGGTGGACGCCTTTGCCAACGGCGAGGCGCAACTGGCCGAAGAATTGATGCTAAGTCATATCGTCGACTTGGCGTCGTCCTTGGATTTTGGCCCTAAATCACCAAGCACAGGCAATTTGAAAGACGCGCTGGGCATGTAAGTTTTGCGAGTGCAATCGCTCATGCAAGCACATCCGCAAGCGCAACCGGCGCCCCGCTTTGGGTCGAAAGGGTCGCAGCCTCGGCCATGGCTAAAGCGGCAACCCCATCGTTCAGATCAACCGCAAAGTCCTTGCCCTCAACAACAGCATCCACAAAGCTTGCCCATTCAGCAGTATAGGCGGGCATATAGCGTTCTAGGAAGAAATAGGTCGGTTTGGCCCCGGTCACCCCGTCGCGGGTGGATTTCACCACTGTATTTTCCAACATATTTTGCGCCTGTAGCAACCCATTTGATCCAAGCAGTTCGACCCGCTGATCATAGCCATAAGCGGCCCGCCGGGAGTTTTTAATCACCCCAATGCGCCCATCTTTATATGACAGCGTAACCACAGCGGTATCCACATCGCCAGCAGCCCCAATCGCATCATCAACAATCGACGAGGCTACCGCGGAAACCGAAACCGGTGCCTCGCCCATAAAGAAATTCGCCATGTCAAAGTCATGGATCATCATATCGCGAAACAATCCGCCGGACACTTTGATATAGTCAATCGGCGGGGGGGCCGGATCAAATGACGTCAGAGATAACAGCTCGGCTTTACCAATCTCGCCCGCGTCTAGGGCTGCTTTGAGCGCCGCAAAGCTCGGATCAAACCGCCGATTAAACCCGATCATCACAGGCTTGCCGGATTTTGCGACCATCGCCTGACAAGCGCGCGCGCGCTGCAAGCTTAAATCCACCGGCTTTTCGCACAGAACCGCTTTGCCCGCAGCGGTTGCTGCTTCGATCAAATCGGAATGAGTATCCGTCGATGTAGCAATCAAAACCGCATCAATCGCAGGATCGGCAATGATGTCCTCGGTTGTGCGCGCGGCGGCATTATAATCTGCGGCGAGTTTTTCGGCACTTTCCGCGATGTAATCAGAAACGGCGACCAAACTGCTTTGAGGGTGTGCTGAAATTGCGGTTGCATGCACCCCGGCAATACGGCCCGCGCCAAGAAGTCCAACGTTTAGCATGGG
>CAZBBZ010000338.1:0-3719 GCA_964489925.1 uncultured Rhodobacterales bacterium | reverse complement strand
TGACTTGGGAAACCGCGCGTCTTGGCAAACAGGGTGACACCAAAGCACTGACCCGTTTTTACCTCGACACCAATTGGGACGGCTCGGAAATGCTGCTGCAAGCCCGCGCAATGGATGAAACGGGCTACGTGCAGCCCACCAAAACGCAACTGCGCGACGTGCGCGGCGAAAATTCAATTTATCACAACAACTGCATCCAAACTTGGTACGTGAACGCAGAAGGACGGGCGGAAAATGTCGAAGTTTCTTAATAATTACTTCCTGCCCGGTGCGGGCGTTGCGACCCTTGCCTTGGGGCTTGGCGTTGGAATGGCGAACCGTGATTATGGCGCGCAAAAAATCGACGGGCTAGAAGCCCGCCTTGGCCAAGTTGAAGCGCAGGCGTCCTCGTCAAGCGCATTGGCGAGCGCTGAATCCGCGAAAGCTGCCGAGTTGCAGGAAAAAGTCGCTGCACTTCAATCAGATTTCGCCGCTCGCGCATCTAGCGGTGGCTCTCTTACGCAACCCGCACCGGCTGTCGGCGATGGCTATGGGCTTGGCCGCGTTGCCTTGCCCGAAGAAATCACCGCTTGGGATGTGGATGTGCGCCCGGATGGGCGTGGCCTACCCGAAGGGCGTGGTGACGTACTTTGGGGCGAAGAAGTTTTCGCCGACAAATGCGCGTCCTGTCATGGTGACTTTGCCGAAGGCGTTGACAATTGGCCCGTTCTGGCTGGCGGTTTTGATACGCTTGCAGACAAAGATCCGGTGAAAACTGTTGGTTCCTACTGGCCGTATCTGTCGACGGTTTGGGATTATGTGCACCGCTCCATGCCCTTTGGCGCGGCACAAACTTTAACCGATGACGAAGTATACGGCATCGTTGCATATATTCTGTATTCCAACGACTTGGTGGACGAAGACTTCGAGTTGAGCCACGAAAACTTCGCCGCGTTTTCCATGCACAACGGCGAAGGCTTTGTCATCGACGATCGCGCAGAAGCTGAATACGCGATGTGGAGTGCTGAACCCTGTATGGAAAACTGCAAAGACAGCGTTGAAATCACAATGCGCGCTTCAGTTTTGGATGTCACTCCGGATGAAGAAGGCGCGTCTGACGCTGCGGAAACGACACCGACAGCAGAACCCACTGCAGAACCAGCCGCCGTAGCAACCGCTGTGGCGGCGCTCGACCCGGAATTGGTCAAATCAGGCGAAAAAGTCTTTAAGAAGTGTAAAGCCTGCCACCAAGTCGGTGACGGGGCCAAAAACCGCTCCGGGCCACAGCTGAACGGAATTTTTGGACGTGCTTTTGCGGCCGCAGATGGGTTTAAGTACTCAAATGCATTCAAAGAAGCCGCCGCAGAGGGCCGCGTTTGGGATGAAGCCGAAATAAGCGCCTTTCTGGCCAAGCCAAAATCCTACATTAAGGGCACAAAGATGAGCTTTGCGGGCTTGAGGAAAGAGTCAGATATCGCGGCCATTATCGCGTATCTGCAGTCGGTCGGGAATTAAGCGCTGATGCCAAGACAAAAGTTACTATCATTTTTGGTGGCCGTTTCTGTTTTCATAGCAGGGACGGCTTCCGCGCAGGTGGGTGACCCGGAACATGGCAAAGTCGTGTTTCGCAAATGCAAAGCCTGTCATCAGGTCGGTGATGGCGCCAAAAATCGCGTTGGTCCGCCGCTCAATGACATTCTCGACAAGCCGATCGCCGGGGCAAAGGGGTACAAATATTCCGATGCCTTGATTGAATTGGCACAAAGCGGCGCGCTTTGGGATTTTGCGAACCTAGATGCCTATTTGACCAAACCGCGCAACTTTGCGCGCGGGACAAAGATGTCTTTTGCAGGTTTGAAAAAGCCACAGGACCGACTTGATGTGGTCGCTTACTTGGAAAATTTTTCAAAAGGCAAAATGGCAGAGGTGGCCAGCGATGGCTTTGTCGTTGCGCCAGAAATCCTCGCGCTTGAAGGGGATCTTGAATACGGTGAATATCTTGCATCCGAGTGCACGACTTGTCATAAAATAAGTGGTGAAAACGATGGTATTCCTGGCATCGTTGGCTGGGATCCAGAGGCGTTTGTCACAGCAATGCACAGCTACCGTGAAAAACATCGCGAACATCCGGTCATGCAAATGGTAGCCGGGCGCTTATCCAACGAAGAAATTGCAGCCCTAGCGGCATTTTTCAAGCAACTAGAAGACTAATCATAAAAAGGGAGACCCCACATGGGAATGAATAGACGTAACTTTATCCGCACCTCGGCAGCCGCCACGGCTGTGCTTGCGGCGCCAATGGTTAACGCAGGCGGTCACGGAAAACCGCATGTTGTGGTTGTTGGCGGCGGGGCAGGCGGTGCAACCGCTGCGCGTTACCTTGCCAAAGACAGCAAAGGTGAAATCACCGTTACCCTGATCGAACCTACACGCAAATATTACACGTGTTTCTTTTCGAACCTTTACTTGGGCGGTTTCAAAACCATCGAAGATATCGGTCATTCTTACGGCACGCTTGCAGCAAGCGGCGTGAACGTGGTGCACGATTGGGCAATCGGTGTTGATCGCGCGGCCAAAACCGTGACGCTCGCGGGTGGCTCAACCCTTGGCTACGACAAGCTCGTTCTTAGCCCCGGCATCGATTTTGTCGAAGGCGCGGTTGAAGGTTGGGACATCTCGGCGCAAAACGCGATGCCACACGCCTATAAAGCCGGGTCGCAATCTGAATTGCTCAAAGCGCAGCTGATGGCGATGCCACAGGGCGGCACCTTTGCAATGGTTGCGCCACCAAACCCATATCGTTGCCCTCCGGGACCATACGAGCGGGTATCGATGGTTGCTCATTTCTTGAAGAACAACAACCCAACCGCCAAGATCATCGTGGCTGATCCGAAGCCAAAATTCTCAAAAATGGGTCTTTTCCAAGAAGGCTGGAACAACCACTACGAGGGTATGGTTGACTGGATTGGTGAAGAGTTCGGTGGCGGCAATGTGTCCGTTGACCCATCCGCAATGACGGTCTCGATCGATGGCGAAGTGAACAAGGTTGATGTTTGTAACGTGATCCCGGCGATGAAAGCTGGCCGCATTGCAGAAATCGCTGGCGTGACCGACGGAAACTGGGCACCAGTAAATGCCGCCGACATGTCCACGAAAGCGGATGCAGATGTCTATGTGCTTGGTGACGCATCAAGCCAAGGCGACATGCCAAAATCCGGCTTCTCTGCCAACAGCCAAGCTAAGGTTTGTGCCAACGCCATTCGCGGGGCTCTAACAGGCTCAACCGTGTTCCCGGCTAAGTTCTCGAACACATGCTGGTCACTAATCTCGACCAACGACGGTGTAAAAGTGGGCGCAACTTACGAAGCGACCGCAGAAAAAATCGCCAAGGTTGATGGATTTATTTCAGCAACTGGCGAGACTGCCGAAGTGCGCGAAGCAACCTATCAAGAATCTGAGGGTTGGTACACGGGCATCACGTCAGACATGTTCGGCTAAGCCCGCGCAAGTCACGTAAACAAAAAGCCCCGGCGGGAATAATCTCGCCGGGGCTTCTTTTTGGGATTTTGTGTTTAAGCGGGCAGTCCCAAGGGGCTGCTATTCAAAACCAGTTTGCCAATAACTGCGCCCAAAAGAATTGCACCAAGGGCTAGCAAGGCCGCAACACTCAGCATCGCGCCACCGCTAAGGCCCGCACCGACAGTACAACCTCCGGCCAAAACACCACCAATGCCCATCAT
>CAZBBZ010000337.1:1441-3721 GCA_964489925.1 uncultured Rhodobacterales bacterium | reverse complement strand
GTGGCGCTTTCGGTCAATTCGCCGGGGGGCTCTCCGGTGCAATCTGCACTGATTGGCGCGCGAATCCGTCGGCTTGCGGATGAAAAAAACATCCCCGTTTTCGCCTTTTGCGAAGATGTGGCGGCATCGGGTGGGTATTGGCTGGCTTGCGCGGCAGATGAAATCTACGCCGATCCGTCCTCTATCGTGGGATCCATCGGTGTGATTTCCGCATCATTCGGCTTTCACGAGTTTATCGCGCGCCACGGCATTGAACGCCGGGTTTATACCGCAGGCGAAGACAAATCGATGCTCGATCCGTTCCGGCCCGAACGCGAAGAAGACATTGAACGTCTAAAAAGCATTCAAGCAGTGATCCATCAGAATTTCATTGACCATGTGACCACAAGACGCGGCGCGAAACTTCTACGCGATGACATATTCACGGGCGAAATTTGGGCGGGCCAAGCGGCACAAGACATTGGCCTGATTGACGGCATCGCCCATTTGGTGCCGAAAATGAAAGCGCTTTACGGTGATAAGGTTGCTTTGAACGTGATGACGCAAAAACGCTCGCTCATGCAACGCTTTGGCGCGCCCGGCGTTGCCACGGCGGTGGATCAAGCGATTAGCGCTGTCGAAGATCGCGGTCACTGGGCGCGCTATGGGCAGTAAGTTTATGGGCAATGAACAATGATCGTTAAAGCCGTAACACTGTTTCTAATCGGAATGGGCGTCTTGGCCATGTTTGGCAAGCTGCGCATTCCCTATATCAATAAACAAAAGAAAATTGGCAAAGCCAAAACCTGTTCCAAATGCGGTACGCCAATTCCGCGCGGGGCGAAATGCCCCTGCGCCAAGGGATAATCAAACGACATGATTTGGCTAAGTTTACTGGTGCTTGCGGGCCTTGTGCTGCTGGTTTTTGGTGGCGATATTTTGGTGCGCGGTGCGGTCGCTATGAGCCTGCGGCTCGGTATCCCGGCCCTTGTGGTATCACTCACCGTGGTTGCCCTTGGCACTTCGGCGCCCGAACTGATCGTGGCAGTGCAAGCCGCATTAGCCGGGGCAGGGGGCTTGGCGATCGGCAATGTGGTCGGCTCGAACGTGGCCAACATCTGGCTGGTGCTGGGCGTGCCAGCGGTCATCGCCTCGATCCACGCCAGCGGGGTCGAAATCAAACGCAGTTTTGGCATCATGTTCGTGGTGACGATCCTCTTTATTATCCTTGGATATATGGGACCATTTGGGATCGGGCATGGGTTGATCTTGCTGACAGTCTTTGCGCTGGTGATGATCGACACGTTTCGCATCACCGCAGATGCGCCAGAAGCCGATGTGGACGATCTGCCCGAAGTGGACCCCAATTCCAGTTGGGGTAAAATCATTGCGTTCATTCTGCTCGGCTTTGTCTGTTTGCCCATTGGGGCAGAGCTGTTGATCCGCGGTGCCACAGGTATCGCCGCTAATTTCGGCCTGCCAGATGCGATCATCGGTCTGACGATTGTGGCCATAGGCACCTCGCTGCCTGAATTGGCCACCACCGTTACCGCCGCTTATCGCCGCCATACGGATGTGATCCTTGGCAATGTCATCGGCTCGAATATGTTCAACATTCTTGTAATTATGGGCGTGGCCAGCCTGTTTGGACCCATTGAGTTGCCAGTGAACTTTTTGGCCTATGATTTCTGGGTGATGGTGGTCGCTGCCCTGACCATTGTGCCCTTCGTGATCTTTGGGGCGCGGTTGGGCAAACGCTGGGGGATCGTCTTTGTGCTGATTTATCTGCTATACATTGCCAGCATCGTAATCACGCATCAACCCGCATAACCGCCATATGACAAAAGACACCAACACCAACGACACAATCAAAGGGGCCGCTTTGGTCACAGGCGGGGCCGCCCGTTTGGGCCGCGCGATGGTGTTGGAATTGGCCGCCATGGGCCATGATGTGGTCGTGCATTATGCAGACTCTGCCGAAAAAGCCGAAGAAACCGCAACTGAGGCGCGTGCCTTTGGGGTTCGCGCCGCCACCATACAGTGCGACCTGCTGGACCGCTCCGCTGTGGCGGGCCTCATTGATGGGGCAATCGGTGAGATCGGCGGGCCTTTGGGCATTCTCATCAACAACGCCTCGATCTTTGAATACGACAATCTGCAAAGCGCGAGCCCTGAAAGCTGGGATCGGCATATGGGGTCAAACCTTTATGCGCCATTGTTTTTAAGCCAAGCCTTTGCTGCTCAAATTGAACCCGGCGCTAAGGATGCGTCGGGCGAGCCGATGGCAACAGCGGCGATCAT
>CAZBBZ010000337.1:0-1431 GCA_964489925.1 uncultured Rhodobacterales bacterium | reverse complement strand
CGCGTGCGCAAACTGACGCCGGAATTTACGACCTATACGATTGCCAAGCTTGGCCTTTGGGGGCTGACACAAACCGCAGCCCAAAGTCTTGCCCCCCATGTCCGGGTTAATGCAATCGGACCGGGGCCAACCCTAAAGGGCGCGCGGCAAAGTGAGGATCATTTTGCCAACCAGCGGGCGGCCACGATTTTAGAGCGCGGAGCGAATCTATCGGACATCACGAGCGCGTTAAGATTTTTGCTGACCTCTCATAGTGTTACGGGCCAACTCTTATGCGTGGACGGTGGTCAGCACCTTGGCTGGCAGACGCCAGACGTGTTGGGGCGCGAGTAAAAATTAACAAAGTGCAAGGCGAAAAAATAAATATATCCGTGCATGGTCGGGTTTTGTCCACTTGACAAACTGGTTGAACACCAACCCCGGTTGCCGTGTTAGAAAGCTCATTCGTGAAACCTACCTTACAGACAATATTAAATAAAAACAATGGGTTAAAGATTTTCAGCCAAATTTGGCGATTTCGAAAAAAGCGTTAAATATCAATGAACAAGCGCGTTATCGACAATTTTATCCGCAGACTTATCCACAGATTCGGGATGACACCCTGTCAACCAATGGCACCCCGCTGGTGATGACAAATCGCTAAGACCGCAATATTCAGGACAGCATGACCGAAACAACCGAAAATCCTGAGTTCGATGAAGAGGCTCGTTCTGGCGAAACTGGCCAACCGACCGGTTTTAAGGTCATTCACGGCTATCTTGCGAACCTGACAGAGCGCCCCGGCGTGTACCGCATGCTTGGGACCAAGGGTGATGTGTTATACGTGGGCAAAGCGCGCAATCTGAAAAAGCGCGTGTCGTCCTATGCCAAACCGACCGGGCATAACGCGCGTATCGGCCGGATGATTTCTGGCACCGCTTCGATGATGTTTCTAACCACGGAAACGGAAACCGAGGCGCTGTTGCTGGAACAAAACCTCATCAAGCAGTTGAAACCGCGTTACAACGTGTTGCTGCGCGACGATAAAAGCTTTCCCAATATCCTCGTGTCCGAAACCACCGAGTTTCCCCAGATCAAAAAGCATCGCGGCGCGAAAAAGGAAAAGGGCCGCTATTTTGGCCCCTTCGCCAGTGCAGGCGCGGTCAATCGCACGCTCAGCCAGCTGCAACGGGCCTTTTTGCTGCGCAACTGTTCGGATTCCATGTTCGAAAGCCGCACGCGCCCCTGTTTGCTCTACCAAATCAAGCGTTGCTCTGCCCCTTGCGTGGGTAAAATCGAGCCCGAAGACTATCAAGCCTTGGTTGAGGATGCGACGCGGTTCTTGCAAGGGCGCTCTACGAACGTGCAGGACCGTTTGGCCAAAGACATGGCCGCTGCCAGTGAAGAGATGGAGTTTGAGCGCGCCGCCGCCCTGCGCGACCGCATCCGCGC
>CAZBBZ010000336.1:0-3725 GCA_964489925.1 uncultured Rhodobacterales bacterium | reverse complement strand
CCTTCGCTGGTTTTCAAGACCAGTGCATTCGACCACTCTGCCACTCCTCCGGCTGCGCCCGTTTAGCGACCTTATCCGCGACGGTCCACACCAGAAATGACCTTTGTGCCATTTTCTTGGGGGTTTTCTTATACGATCAAATTTCGTAGATTGCCTGCAAAGACCGCACAGCGCGGCGAAACGATGTTTGGCAGAGCAGCCAGCGTGTCACGGGCAAGGCAGATCGACGCCCTACACGGAACAGGGAATTTACACATGAACATGCAGTGGCAACGCACTCGGAAATCAAGCTTAATTCTGGTGGGGCTTATGGCGAGCCTGACGCTTTCGGGCTGCGAAAGCATGCCAAAAATGCCCAGCATGCCAAAAATGCCGAACTTTTCGCAGATGTTCAAAGGCAAGACCGGAGGCACAGCCATTCCGGGTGTTTTGGATGGAAAAACAGCGACGCTGCGGATCGAAGAACGTGATGTGGAAGCGCCAGACGTTTTTGAGCTGACAGATCAAGCGATTTGGGACGGGCGGCCGTCTTTTGGGGGCGTTTGGGCCGCGGTGCCCGGCAATATTCAACCCGAACGAGTGCGTATCGAAAATGTCGAATCTGGGCTGTCCACTGTTGGCGCCTTGTTTAAGCGCGAAGCGGCGAACCCCGGCCCGGCGATTGAGCTTTCTTCAGATGCGGCGGCGGCTTTGGGGATTGTTCCGGGCCAACCTGTGCGCATCAAAATCGTCGCCTTGCGCCGCGAGGCTGTAGACACGACGCCTGCGATTGATCCGGGCGCAACACCGGGTGTAATCGCAACCACGTCGCTTGACCCGATTGTGGGCACAGCGCCGGAACCAAATCCGGCGGAAATTGGCGCAACATCCGGGGTAGATACCCAAAGCATCGGGGCGGCAATTGCAGCAGCGGCAGACAACACTGGCACATCTATGCCAGTCCCTGCAGAACCGCGCCCGCAAGTGCCCGCCACCCCTGCGACTGCCAACGCCAATACCGCTGTCATTGGCGCTGCAAGTTCCGCCACCAATGCGGCTCCACTTTCGAAAGCTTACGTTCAGGTCGGCACGTTTTCATCGCTCGCAAATGCCAATGGTTTGGTGGATATCTTGGGCCGTGACGGTGTTGGTGCAACTGTACGCAACGACACGATGAACAATGGCAGAGTGCTGTACCGTGTGGTAGCTGGACCGTCAGCAAACATCGAAGATCGCGCGGCGCTTTTGGCACGTATCATTGGTCTTGGGTTCAACGACGCCTTTACCGTGTCCAACTAACCCAACTGGGAGGTCTGTTAAGATGCGCCTGTTTTTCTTTGCTCTACTCACAGCGCTATTGCCGCTTTCTGCCCATGCCTATGACAGCAAGGCGCGTGCGCTTTACGTTGTAGATTTTCAGACCGGCACAGTGTTGTTGGAAAAGAACGCACAAACCCCCTTGCCGCCTGCGTCTATGTCAAAGCTGATGACGCTGTTCATGATGTTTGAAGCGCTCAAAGAAGGGCGCTTGGGGCTCACCCAGTCGTTTCCTGTATCCACCAAGGCGTGGCAAATGGGCGGCTCGAAGATGTTCCTGAAAGAAGGCGACAATGTTTCGATTGAAAACCTATTGCGTGGGATCATTGTCCAGTCGGGCAATGATGCCTGCATCGTGGTGGCCGAAGGGCTGGCAGGATCGGAAGCTGAATTTGCCAACCGTATGACCCGGCGCGCACGGCAAATGGGTATGGAAAATTCGGTCTTTGCGAATTCAACCGGCTGGCCGGACCCGGATCATCGGATGTCTGCGCAAGATTTGGTGAGTTTGGCCAGTGCGATCATTCGTGATTTCCCGGAATACTATGCCTATTTCAGCGAACGCAGCTTTACTTGGGAAGGCATTGTTCAAGAAAACCGCAACCCGTTGTTGGCCATGGACATGGGCGCGGACGGATTGAAAACGGGCCATACGGAAGAAGCCGGATATGGGCTTGTGGGATCAGCGGAACAAGACGGGCGCCGTATTGTCTTTATGATTTCGGGGCTT
Source organism: uncultured Rhodobacterales bacterium (assembly GCA_964489925.1). Taxonomy (GTDB): domain Bacteria; phylum Pseudomonadota; class Alphaproteobacteria; order Rhodobacterales; family Rhodobacteraceae; genus CAYLLD01. Next base: position 1,699 of record CAZBBZ010000336.1, on the reverse strand, counting down.
GCATCCGCCGCAGAGCGCGCACAGGAATCCCAGCGCTTGGTGTCTTGGGCATTTCGCGAGTTTTCCCAAGAAGTCATGTTTGCCAAGGATGAGGTGATCACCGCGGCAGATGTTTGGCTAGGGGCGGTGCCTACCGTTGATCTGGTGCCGGGTGAAGAAGTAGAAATTATCATACCCTACACAAGCCGCGACGAGTTGAAGGCCGAAGTGCGCTACCAAAGCCCGATTGAGGCGCCGATTGAAAAAGGCGACCAGCTCGCAAATTTGGTGATTTCCGTGCCCGGTGTGTCTGATGTCAGCATCCCCCTGTTCGCGGGCGGTTCGGTTGGAACTGGTGGGTTCGCTGGGCGCTTTATGGCCTCGGCTCAAATCCTTGGCCGCAAGGTTCTTGATGCGGCGGCGTCAAGCGCCCAATGAGTTTGCCCCGATGAGTTTGAATAACCCAGCACTTGGGCGCTTTATTTCCATTGAAGGTATTGATGGTGCGGGCAAATCGACCCAAGCGCGGTTGCTGTCTGAACACTTAGCCAAACTCGGTCGAGAAGCTGTGCTGACCCGCGAGCCAGGTGGGTCAACAGGCGCGGAAGATATCCGGCGGTTGCTGGTCGAGGGCGATGCGGATCGTTGGTCGGCGCAAACAGAAACCTTGTTGTTCACGGCGGCGCGGCGCGATCACCTAGAGCGCACTATCCGCCCTGCCCTTGCCGCTGGCACTTGGGTGATTACGGACCGTTTTGCCGATAGCACGCGGGTCTATCAAGGGGCGGCGCGCGCTGAAATGCGGACGACGGTGGATGCCTTGCATGAGTTGATGATCGGCACGGAACCTGACCTGACGATCATCATAGACATGGACCCAGAACAAGCCCTAAGGCGCGGTCTTGCGCGTAATTCCGGCGAAGATCGGTTTGAGGACATGGGGCTTTCGTTCCAAAAGGCTTTGCGTGCAGGGTTCTTGAAACTGGCCGAGGAATTTCCCGACCGCGCGCGGATCGTGGACGGCAATGCCAGCGTTGAAGCAATTTCAGATGCGATTGCGGCGGTTGTTGACGCGCATTTTCCCAGATGAGCGACGCATCTGAGTATCCCGAACCGGACAAATTGGCGGATGCCACCCATCCTCGGGATACGGTCGAATTGTTTGGCCAAGATTTGGCAGAGCGTACCTTTGGTGAAGGCCTGTCCACAGGGCGCGTACATCACGGCTGGATGATCACGGGGCCAGTTGGGATTGGCAAAGCAACGCTGGCCTATCGCATTGCGCGCAATTTGATCGCGGGGCGCAATGATCCCTCGCTGCGCATGGAGCCAGATGATCCGGTGTTTCGCCGCATTGCGGCCCAGTCCGAACCGGGGCTAGCCGTGGTGCGCCGTGCATACGATCACGATCGCAAGAAACTGCGCAGCGTCATTCGCGTGGATGAAGTGCGCGCGCTTCGTAGCTTTTTTTCGATGTCTGCGGCTGATGGGGGCTGGCGGGTGGCGATTATTGATGCCGCCGACGAGATGAACAATCAGGCGGCCAACGCGCTTTTGAAGCTGCTAGAGGAACCGCCCGAACGCTGTGCCTTGCTGCTGGTCACGCATCAACCGGGGGGCATGTTGCCCACGATCCGCTCCCGGACGCGTGCCCTGCCCTGTTTGCCCTTATCGCCGAGCGATTTGACCCGCGCCTTGGCGAACCAAGGGATAGACGGCG
>CAZBBZ010000335.1:0-3750 GCA_964489925.1 uncultured Rhodobacterales bacterium | reverse complement strand
ATAGCCACCGCTATGAGGTCGATATCACCTACCGCGACCAGCTAGAGGCCGCAGGTCTGGCGTTTACAGGCATGAGCCCCGATGGACGCCTGCCAGAGATCGTCGAGATGAAGGATCATCCGTGGTATATTGGCGTGCAGTTTCATCCGGAGCTTAAGTCGAAGCCGTTTGATCCGCATCCGTTGTTTAAGGATTTTGTGCGGGCTGCGGTGGAGAAATCTCGGTTGGTTTGAAATGCGCTTTGTATCTCAGATTTTAGCTCAATTACTTTTAGCGTCGTTATTGGCAAACGTCGCAGTGAGCGAAGAAATCTCGCCCGTACCTTATAGGTTCGACGAATACCGACCAAATTCATTCGACAATTTTGATGACCTTGCCGACAATACGGTCGGACAGAACATACACTTAGAACCAATTCGTCGAAATGGATATTCGATCGGCCATGTATTCAACGGCCAGACAATTGTTTTGACGCGGCTTCACGACTTAGTATCTAAAATCGCAACGTCGCCGTTGTCGTTAGGATATGACAATTCTGCGACCAGAAAGCCCTTTCACCAAAGAAATAATGCGGTAAAATACGTTGATGGTTTAACGACCATTACACGCGGTGTCGCCTCTACTTCAGTGGCTCCGAACGATTGGGCTGTTTCAGGTCACGTTCACACCGCTGGACGTTACCATTCTAATGGCCAACGCCCAGGCGAGCAGCCAAAGGGCGACTTTTTCGATGTTAGACTCCTTGGAACAGGTGCGATTTCGTTTTCCTTTGATGTTGACCAAAGACTGTTGGCCATGCGCCTTATCATGCTGCGACAAAGCCTCCCAAGCTATCATAACGCCCCAGAAGTGACGTCGTTTCACGTCGAAGTTCGCTTCTATGACCGCGATGGAAATATGATAGACAGTCAGCTCGTCGATCCCCGTCTTTCGTCCACAATTGCTTTTCAACGATGCCACCGCCTGCGCGATATTGCAGGGATTCAAATATTGAGTAACGTCCCTCATGGCATCGCGATTGACGATCTCACGTATGATTCAACGTTGCCGAGTAAAGTGGCCGAAGAAGAGTTTGAAGTTGATCCCTGCCTCTTCTTTGGAGCCTAGCTTTGATCTTCGAAGGCCCAGCCTTGGGATGACCGTGAAACCTTCCCCAAATTCAACGCGGTGACGCGAAGCGGCACCATATCAGCGTGAATTTGAGCGGACCGACTCCCACGCTTGCTTTGCAAGCTTTCTAGGCCGCTTCGCGGCTGTTAACCGCCCTCGTTCGGTCCGCAAAAATTCGGCAGCGCTCTGGGTCATCCCGGACTTGATACGTGTTCTCTCAATGGATCCCAAGGTCCGGCCTTGGGATGACCGCTTAGAATTAACAAAATCCGCCAATTTCACCCAGACGGGTGTATTTTTCACATTCAACCCCTGCGCAACATCCCTTCATCGCAAACAATTTGGAGATGAAAAATGTTTTCGAACCTAATTTCACAAGCCGCTTTGAACCAGTTCACAAACGGTAATCCTAAACTCGCTTGGGAATTGATGTATTTTGAAGAAGCTTTGCGGGATCACATCAAGTTTGATCCCGGCATCGACATTGACCTGCCGATCCCGCCCCGCCCCAACCCCGCTGATTTCAACTTGGCGGATCGATTATCGCCCATCGGTGGAAATGCGCGAATTCTGACAGAAATCATTGGTGCTATGGGGGATCCTGATCCGCAACCCAATTTCCCGTCGCCAATATTCGACAAAGAGGCCAAGCTAGAAGCCGCTAAGAACGTCGAAAAATCCCTTGAGGTTGCCATGGCACGGATCAAGAAAACCATTGCAAGCCTATAAAAACTGAGGCCCGGCGGGTCAAACCACCGCCGGGCCGTTTTCATGCTTATGCGCTTGAGCCGGCGGCGCTCTCCTCCTATCCTTCCAGTAAAAATCAGGAGGATCCCCCAATGCCCACGAAATATCTGCACACCATGGTGCGCGTCAAAGACCTCGATAAATCCATCGCTTTTTATGAGCTGTTGGGTCTGAAAGAAATTCGACGCAATGACAGCGAAGGCGGGCGCTTTACGCTTGTGTTCATGGCCAGCGAGGATCAGCCAGAATGTCCGGTTGAGCTGACCTATAATTGGGACGGCGACGACGGGTTGCCGTCAGATGGGCGGCACTTTGGCCATTTGGCCTATGCGGTCGATGATATTTACGAGATGTGCGCGACCTTGCAAGCCGCTGGTGTCACAATCAATCGCCCGCCGCGCGACGGGCATATGGCCTTTGTGCGCTCACCGGACAATATTTCGATTGAGCTTCTGCAAGCCGGGGACAGCCTGCCCCCCCAAGAGCCTTGGGCCAGTATGGAAAGCACCGGGCACTGGTGATCCGCCTTTCGGTTCTTTGCACAATTTTGGTGCTGGCGGCCCTGCCCGCCCGCGCTTGTAAAGTCGCGCTGCTTTTGGGCATAGATGTCAGCCATTCAATTGATGCCACGGAATATCGGTGGCAAATTGATGGGCTTGTGGCCGCTCTTGATGACCCGGTGATTGCCTCGACCATTGTAGAGCTAAATGCCGCCCTTTCGGTGGTGCAATGGTCCGGGCAAGAACAACAACAACTGTCGATGTCTTGGACGCGCGTGACCTCGCCTGCGGCTCTTGGCGCTTTTCAGCATCGAGTGCGCAATCTTGTGCGCCCTTGGAAGAAGTCGAATACGGCTGTGGGGGATGCGCTGACCATGATGATTGGCGAGTTTCCCAAAGTGCCCGATTGCGCGCGCCATGTGATCGACTTTTCGGGCGATGGTGACAATAACATTGGCCCCGACCCGGTTGCCGCCCGGCGTTTGGCCAAGGCGCGCAATATTGTCGTCAACGGGTTGGCCATTGATCGCCTTGGGCTGGCCGTTACCCGATATTACCGAGATCATGTGATTGTTGGGCGCGGTGCTTTTGTGGTCACGGCGAACGGCTATCACGACTATGCGCGGGCCATTCGCAAAAAGCTGTTTCGTGAATTGCTACCGCCTAGTTCTTAGGGGCGCCTAGCGGCTGCGTACAATACCTGATGCGCCCATCACAAAGGCGATGCCAAACACCAAACCCCAAGTATTGGTCAGAAAATTGACAACCGTGCTGCCGTCTTTTGAATAATCTGCAAGGGCAAGGGGAATAAGAATGCCCACGGGCAATAAATGCAGCAGCGCTTCCAGACCGTCATGGAACCAGCGCAGGCTTGCAATCCAAGGGCGGGACAAAATGCGTGGCTTGGCCGTTTCCATGAAAAACTCAGCGGCCAAAAACACCGGCACCGCAAGGGCAAGAAACAAGAGCGTAAAGTCGGCATTGTCCCCCAAGGCCATGATCGAGCCGCCCAAGAGCATGACAAAAAACACGGGCAACAGCATCACAACCATAACCCGATAATGCTGTGCACGGCTACGCGCGCGCCCAGTACCTGCAGGCGCATCCGCGCCGCGTGGTGCATCAAGATCGGTCATTGCCATATTCGTGTCCTTTGTCGGCCCCTGATTGATCGCGTGTGATTGATCGCGTGTTCTTTCGCGTGTTTTGCGGGGCGCTAATACAGACCTTGCCCGCGCATTTCGGCATTTTTAGGACAAAGCTCTTTTGATTTTTTGAAAACATTATTTGTATTGCCCCTTCAAAAATGCGGGCCAATGGCCTATGTATAGGACGTTCCTTCGGGGACTATGGTGATAAACGCGCTCGTAATAAGCGGATCGGACCCGGGGGC
>CAZBBZ010000334.1:0-3781 GCA_964489925.1 uncultured Rhodobacterales bacterium | reverse complement strand
GGCACCACCAGCCAAACCAAGCCTGACACGATCGGTTTGGCCACCGAAAGCTCGTTTTCGCGGGTCTCCTTGGGATTAAATTATCCTTGGCGACGGTCGCGGACGATCAACTTTAGCAGCCAAGTAAACTTGGATTTTCAATCTGACGCGTTGGATCAGGCATCCGGCGGGGCCATTCACAAGGATGATCTTCGTATTTTGCGGCTGGCCTCAGATATCGCGTGGAGCCCTGATGAGCAGTCTTCGGCGCGGGCGAGTGCGGTTTTTTCCAAAGGGCTTAATGCCTTTGGTGCGCGCAGTGCGGCGGATGCGATAGCCTCGGGTATTCCGCTATCGCGCGGGGGGACGGATGCTGATTTTTCAAAACTCGAAGTGTCCGCCCAATATCGTCGCCAAGTGGGAACCGGGTTTAACTTGCTAGTTTCAGGCCGTGGCCAATTGTCGTTCGGGGATCCGTTGCCGAGCAGCGAACAATTTGGTGTTGCCAACGGAGGCGAGCTTTCGGCGTTCAAAGACGGGGCATTGGCGGCGGATGCGGGCTTTGTTTTGCGTACGCAGGTTTCTGCGCCAATGGCATCAGAATTCGGCACGCAAACCTTGCAATGGGTGCCTTTTGTTTACGGCGCCCACGCCGCACTTTCGCTGGAACAGCCAACCACACAAGAACAATCAAAAACAAGCGCCTCCGCAATGGGGGTTGGTATTGAGTTTATCGGGCCACAGAATTCAGATTTTTCAAACTTATCTTTAACGCTCGAATTTGGAAGAGGCTTCCGAAATGACTCTGAACCAGACCCAAGGCACGTGTTTCTCTCTAGCTCGTATCGATTCTAGCCAAATTCCCCGCAGTCGGCGGCTGCGTTTTGGGTTGTTGCTGTGCACAGCAATCTCGCCCGTGGGCGTTTTTGCGCAGCAACTGCCCCTTGGCGGTGTTGTGACCGCTGGTTCTGCGACGATCTCTGCGAGCGAAGGTTCGATGGTCGTGAACCAAAGCAGCAACAATGCAATTTTGAACTGGCAGGATTTCTCTATCGGGGCCGGGAACGCTGTTACATTTCGCCAGCCCGATCAGACGTCCACAACGCTGAACCGCGTGAATGGAAGTTTGCCGTCGCAGATTGATGGCTCGTTAAGCGCCAATGGCTCGGTGTTTTTGATCAATCCCAACGGGGTCATTATTGGGCCGGGTGGGACCGTGCGGACCGGCAGCTTTTTGGCATCGTCACTGGATGTTTCGGACAAGGATTTTTTGCAGGGACATTTTTCGTTTGAAGGCAGTGGTGCCTCTGCAAGCGTTGAAAATCATGGCGAGATCACAAGCCTAAGTGGTGGTTTTGTCGCCTTGCTTGGGGGGTCGGTAAAGAACTCTGGCTCTATCGCGGTGCCCCTTGGACGGGTCGGCTTTGGTGCGGGCGAACGTATTACGCTTGATTTTGGCGGTGATGGGTTTTTGCAAGTTGCCGTACCTTCTGTCAGCGATGCAGATGGCGCTTTGATCGAACATTCCGGCACAATAACTGCGGATGGTGGCACGGTCATCATGTCGGCGGCCACGGCGCGACACGCGGTGCGCCATGCCATTAATCTGTCCGGCGTCGTGGAGGCGCGGTCCGTTTCCGGGCGCAACGGCCATGTGCGGCTTGGTGGCGGTTCTGGCGGTACGGTCGAAATGTCCGGACGCATTGACGCGCGCGCAGCCGATCTTGATTTGCGTGGTGGCGAGGTGGTGCTGACCGGGGCGGGCCTGTTTGTCATGCCGCAAGCGGTTATTGATGCCTCGGGCGGTGCGGGCGGCGGTGTTGTCCGTATCGGCGGTGGTTGGCAGGGCGGCGAAGATTTGCCTTGGGCCTATACGACGGTGCTGGAAAACGGCGCCGAAGTGCGCGCGGATGGATTGAGGTTCGGGGACGGCGGTTCGATCGCGCTTTGGTCGGAAAACGCCACATATTTCGCGGGCGATATTTCGGCAAGCGGTGGCCCAGATGGGGGCAACGGGGGCGAGGTTGAAGTGTCCTCAACCGGGCGCTTGGTGCTTCAAGGTGACGTTGATCTTACCGCACCTCAAGGGGATCGCGGCGCGTTGTTGCTTGATCCTATCGACATCGAGGTCGTGGCTGATGTTACCACAGACGATGTCTTTATCGGCGCGCCCGACATTGATAGCTTTAGTGTGACCTTCAATCCGAGGGTGATATTTGGCACGTCTTTCGAGACGCCTTCGACGATCGAGGCGGCCCAACTTGTAGAGTATCTGCTTGGGGGGGATGTGACACTTCAAGCGGCTGACGACGGGCTTGAAGACAGTGTCGAAGAGGGAAACATCACCATTAGCGCACCGCTTAGTTGGGGTACGGAAACAACGCTGCTGTTGGATGCAGTAAATGATATTACGATCAACGCGCCGATTGATGCGGCGCAAGGCGGGCTGCAGTTTAACACGTCTGGAGACATCACCACTGGTGCAGCGGGTACGATTGATGTGGATCAGTTTCGTCTTATTCGCGGCAATTGGCGACAGATAGGCGAAACACTTCCAAGGTTTGCAGCGAACGTATTCACCTCTGGGGATGCCGAGGGCGACCGGTCATTTTTGCGTGCTTTGGGCGGGGATGGCAGCGCGGAAAATCCCTATCTGATCACGGATATTTACGGGCTTCAGGGCATTGATAGCGATACATTATTGGACCAACATTTTGCTCTGGCCAACAGTATAAACGCCTCCGGAACCGCCGGGTGGGTGTCTACCCCCGGCCTTCCAGGTACGTTTCAACGCATCGGGCGATATTTCGCAGCCACACCCGTTGCAGGCGCGCTGGCTTCGCCCTTTAGCGGCAGCATTGATGGTCGCGGTCACACGATTTCGAACCTGACGATTGATCGCGAAGGCTTTGATGGTGTGGGGTTCATCGCCTTGAACGAAGGTACCGTGCGCAATCTGAATTTCACGAACGCTGATATCACTGGGTGGAATTCGGTCGGTACCGTGGCGGGTATCAATGATGGCACAATTTCGAATGTCTCGGTTGATGGAAACGTAAGCGCTATTGGCGGCGGTGTTGGCGGTCTGGCGGGCCAGAATTTCGACGAAATCACCTCGTCTTCGTTTGACGGGACGGTTTTTGGGTCTACGGGCGACATTGGCGGGGCTGTGGGGTTCAACGGGCAAGACGCAGTAATATCGCAGCTGTCCAGCTCAGGGGCGGTCAATTTGGACCTAGCCCTGGAGGATGGCGCTTTAAGCGACATTCATATCGGAGGTTTGCTGGGCCGCAACGGGGGCGGTGGTACGCCGGGGCTTGTCGAATTTGGCCAGTCCTCGGCAAGTGTCAGCGCGCGAGTTTCCGAAGAGCTCAACGCCGCAGTGCCGGGCATCGACACATTTGTCATGAATACCGGCGGATTAATCGGGTCTAACGACGGCAATGTGCTTTCCAGTCGAAGTACCGGCAACCTGTCTGGCGATTGGGGCAATATCGGCGGGTTTGTCGGCACGAACGATGGCACCGTTGTGAATAGCTATTCTGAGGCATCCCTGCGCACAGGCAACCCAGAACTGAGATATGAGCGCGACTTGTCTGTGGGCGGGTTCGCGGGGTGGAACAATGCCGCGATCACTCAGGTATTTTCATCTGGTGATGTGCTTATCGGCGATGTGCCAAACGACGACGCAGCGGGAACGGGTGTTGAGGTGCGCATTGGCGGGCTGCTTGGCACCAATCAAGGCGATGGACGTGTCACAGATGCCTACACGTTGTCATCGCTTGATGTGCGCTATGAAAGC
>CAZBBZ010000333.1:2850-3789 GCA_964489925.1 uncultured Rhodobacterales bacterium | reverse complement strand
GGCGGCGCTAATTAAGTTTTCGGGCGGGTAGCTCAGTTTGGTAGAGCAGGGCGCTCATAACGCTTTGGTCGGGGGTTCGAAACCCTCCCCGCCCACCAATCTTGATTGTGATTCAGTTGTTGCAAAAAATGCAACAACTGCCCCAGCCAATGACCAACCCAAAGGCCCGGTTAGTCAAACGGAGCGTAAACGCCTGCAAAAACAGTCACTTAAAAACGCATTGGTACGCCCAACGGGAATACGTGAAACCTTGTTTTTGTTGCATTTTTAATGGCTAACCTGTCATTGAGGCCCATTGAAAGCCTTAATGAAATCCCAAAATGGCGAACCTACATTTTGGTGATTGCGCCAGTTCCAAGCTTTGCCGTGTCAGCGGCGCGCTTGTAGGTCTGCGCTTCTTTTGTCGATGAGTGCCCGAGATAGGCGGCAATCTCGCTTTCGGTCGCCCCGTTCTCGGCTTGAAGAACCGCCCCAGTTTTGCGCAGTCCGTGAATAGACCCGTGCGATAGTCCGGCCTCTTTGCGTCGATCTCGAAAGAAGTTCGCCAGCACTTCCTCGGTCTTGAACTCGAAAAATTGCAGCTTGTCTTTATCGACGAACTCCAAAACCTCGGCAAGCCGTGGATGGATCGACAAGTCAACAGCCTGCTCGGTCTTGTTCCGAGTGTATCGCACTCGGCCAGCTTTGAAGTGCTGCCAGCCCATGCGGCACAGATCTTTGCGTGGCGCGCCCGTGTAGAGCGCGAGGCGTAGAATGAGAACGGCCTGCGACCCAACGCCGTGGTGTTCCTCGAATTGCTGGATTTCGTCAATCGACCAAGTATGATAGCCAGTCGATCTGGTCTTGATGGGCTTTACCATGCTGGCCGGATCGAAACGGATTATGCCGCGCTTGATCGCCAGCTTGTTGAGGCTGCGCATAAGCTTGAGCCGCTTGTTT
>CAZBBZ010000333.1:0-2840 GCA_964489925.1 uncultured Rhodobacterales bacterium | reverse complement strand
CATGGCCACGCGATTTTTGCCGACCTGCTTTGACAGGCGAGCAAGCTCGGCCAGAATGGCGCGTTTGTATTTGAGGTTTTGGAAAGCTGGAGTGCGCTGGTACTCGGCAATCAGCCAAGCATAGGTGCCGTGGTCTGCCTTGTGAGCGGGTGCTGGACGGCCACCGGATCGCAACTGCTGGTAATGGGCCTCGAACTCTTTCGAGCCGTACTCGCCCCGCATCTGCGCGTCTACACCGCCTTTGCGATAGCGATAGCGGACGGTGCCGTGTCGGTCGGTTTGGCGTGATACGCCGGGGTATGGATTTTTACGCCTCCGGCCCACCAAAGTCTTTGTCCCACTCGTTTTTCGGATCAGTCTGTTGCTCAGGATATATCCGAATGACCGCGCCGTCACTTTCAATTTCGACGGGGCCTGCTTTCTCTTTCCGAGCTGCGCGGATTATGCGCTGTATTTCGTGCTGGGTTAGCACCTGACAAGAGCCTCGACGGCCATAGCGCTGTCACCTTGCATGGTATTGCCACATGGCCGCTACCATTTCACCCATCACTCACCCTCCTGTGGTGGCTGCGCGCGCAGATAGTCCAAGCGGCTATCAGTTGGATCGGCAAGGGCTTGCAGAAATGATTGCATCATAGCCAGTGGTGCGGCGTCTAGGTCTGGGCAGGCTTCATGAGCCGCAGACCCGAAAGAGGCAGCTATACTCATTTCTAAGAGCGTCTGTTCCAATTCAGGGTGTTTGCCGCTAAATGCCCGCTCCCAAATATCAAGCAGCTTGCCGCCAATTTCTTGCACGTTCTCAGTACCATCCTTGGGCGCTGTCTCTATGGGTTGCCATTCACTCATTCCATCAATCCTCGGCCTTCATTTTCTCAAGCTCCTCGATAGCCTCATCAATCGTCAAAGGGGTCGTGTCGAGCATGAAGATAAAAACCCCAAGTAAGAACAAAATCACAGCGAACCCCGTCCACTGCATTGCGGCGCTTTGAAACAGCAATCCGGGCACGAAAAGAATTGCCACGAAAACGCCGGTTCTAAGCAGCACCCTAAACAAACCAGGCTGTTTTGACTGGCGGGTGTCGATAATTCTAAAGTTTGTAACGTTTGTCTGGCTCATCTCATCATCCTTTCTGCCTTCATGATGATTTCCTTGATGAAGGCTTCATTAAATTCTTCGTGCATGTCCCTAAGAAGCAATTCTTGGCCCATTAGGTCTTTTACATTGATTAGTTCATCAAGCCGCTCTGCGTAGGCAATGGCTTGATGTATCCCGATACCCGCGTTGTCCCACCATGCCTCGCCGCGACCCTCTTGATCGGTGTGGATCACATGCCAGCTAGGTATGCAGTGGCGGATAGGGGGCTTTGTGCCGATCCCTGTAAGGTGCCTGATGTGCATTACCTGTAAGCCTTCATTGCGAAGGGTGAACGGGCATAACAATGTTCTTAGATGGTCCTCGCGCATTGTGTCTGACAGGCTGCCACGCGTTGCCTTTCCGCTTTCAGGCTTTGAGCATGGGCCGTGTGGGTGACCTAGCGCCATTACTCTATCTCCAAAATGACATGGCCAAAGTCGCGCTTGAAAACACCCATCAGAATGGAATTTCGTCGTCAAATCCGCCACCAGCCTGAGCGTCCCCAGCGTTTGGCGAGGCGTTGTAGCTATCGCCGGATGATCCGCCTTCGGATTTGCCATCAAGCATCGTCAGCGACGAATTATAGCCACGCAAGGTAATCTCGGTGCTGTACCGATCCTGCCCCGATTGATCCTGCCACTTACGGGTTTCAAGCTGGCCTTCGATGTAGACTTTCGAACCCTTGCGCAGGTATTGCTCCGCTACACGGACAAGGCCCTCAGAGAAAATCGCAATGCGGTGCCACTCGGTTTTCTCGCGCTGCTCGCCAGACTGCTTGTCTTTCCAGCTCTCCGATGTGGCAATGGTCAGGTTGCAGACCTTGCCCCCATTCTGGAATGACCGCACTTCAGGATCACGTCCCAAATTGCCCACAATAATCACTTTGTTAACTGATCCGGCCATTGTCAGTCCTCTCTCTTTTTGTTCCTGATAATTTGTCCTCTCTGCGATTAAGCCTCATACCCCCGCCCTGATGTTTGATGATGTTGTCTGATAAAGGTCGATCATTTTGATCGCCGCGTCTCTTTTAGCTCTAAGCGTCTCAAATCGCGCAACCGCCTCGGCCTCTTGATTGAGTGCCTCAATGTATTCGGGACTCGCCCGCGCTTCACGTTCTTGAGCGTTAAGGGCGGTCTCGTCTGACTTCTTTTTCTGAATGGCCTCGATGGATTTTAGCATCGAGTGTGTCCGCGTAACTTCGCCACGGGCATCGCCTATCTGATTGCACGTTGCCAAAAGGAAATGGCCTGCCTTGAGCGCCCTACTTTCGTTCATTGGCGTGTCGGGCATATCGTCTAAAAAGTCGCTCATTGGTAAGCCGCCGTTCCATCCGCGTGGATTTCTTCGGGCGACGGGGCTTGCATCGCGGCGTCATTCTGACGAAAAAACGCATCCTTTGATTTTAGGGCGTTCTGGATTTCGTTAGCCATTGGTGGCTTTTCGGCCCTGATACGCTCGTAATCTTTGCGGTATCCCTCTTTTGTCTTCTCAAGGTCGGGCATTGACCGCGCGGCTTTTACTGCCTTGATGATAGCGTCTGTAGTGGCGCGGTGGTCGTATCCATCCGCCGGACCTACGTTCTCGCGGGTCTTGTCGTATAGGGCTAGGCCAAACTGGTTGCCGAATGACCGCAGGGCGCGCTTAAGAGCATCCGTTGCCGCCTCCTTGGTTGCCCCCTCATGGGCGTCTTGGCCGTACCCGCTGC
>CAZBBZ010000332.1:2075-3815 GCA_964489925.1 uncultured Rhodobacterales bacterium | reverse complement strand
CCAACGCGCGAATTGGCGATGCAGGTGAAGCGCGAACTGACCTGGGTGTTTGAGCACGCGAAAGCGACGCTTGCCTCGACGGTGGGTGGTATGGACATGCGCGATGAACGCCGCGCTTTGGCACGCGGTGCGCATATTGTTGTCGCCACGCCGGGTCGATTGCGCGATCACATCATGCGCGGGTCCATTGATCTAAGTAAGATACGCGCTGTCGTTCTGGATGAAGCCGATGAGATGCTTGACCTTGGCTTTCGCGAGGACCTTGAGTTTATTCTCGAAGGCTGCCCCGAGGGCCGACAAACCCTGATGTTTTCGGCGACGGTGCCGGCCAGCATCGCCAAGCTTGCGAAGAATTATCAAAAGGATGCTGTGCGCATTGCCACCGTTACAGGCGAAAGACAGCATGCTGATATCGAGTACCGAGCGCTCAATGTAGCGGCCCGCGATGGTGATAACGCCATAATCAATGTGCTGCGCTATTACGAGGCACCCAATGCCATCGTCTTTTGCAACACGCGCGCCATGGTAAACCGTCTGACAACCCGGCTGTCCAACCGTGGTTTTTCGGTTGTGGCTTTGTCGGGTGAGCTGTCCCAGAACGAACGATCGCACGCCTTGCAAGCGATGCGTGACGGTCGCGCGCGCGTGTGTGTTGCCACAGACGTGGCGGCGCGCGGCATTGATTTGCCGAACCTGGAATTGGTGATCCACGCCGAACTGCCGACAAACCAAGACACGCTGTTGCACCGCTCTGGTCGTACAGGACGTGCGGGGCGAAAAGGGATCAGCGCTTTGATTGTGCCCCCTGCGGCGCAGAAAAAGGCCCACCGTTTGTTGGGGTGGGCCAAGTTGAAAGCAGAATGGGGCGTGGCGCCATCCGCAGAGGAGGTCAGCGCCAAGGATGACGAACGTATGCTGGCAAGCTCGGATTGGACGGACCCGATCGAGGGGCTTGATGAAGGCACGATTGAAGCGCTTGTTGAGCGCTTTTCACCCCAGCAAATCGCGGCAGCTTACGTGCGTCTTTATCGTGACAAACGCTCGGCCCCCGAAGAATTGTCTGACCCCGCGGCACCTGCAAAACCACGCGAGGCGTTTGGGCCAAGTGTTTGGTTCTCGCTTGAAGGGGGGCACAATGTGAATGCCGAGCCGCGCCGGCTCCTGCCGATGCTGTGCAAATTGGGCGACATCTCTCGCAATGATGTCGGGGCCATCCGCATTCAAAAAGACGCCTCGATGATCGAGATCCGCCAAACTGCGGTGAAGGGTTTTTTGGACGCTATTGGCCCAAATATGGTGTTGGAGAACGGTGCGAGACTTTCGCAGATGAAAACTGCGCCCAGTTTTGAGCGTGGTGCAGAAAAGGGGAAAGCAGCGTCTGGCAAAAGCAAAGACGCGCGCCCCAAAGACAAATCGCCAGCGGGCAAGGCCGCAAAAGCCGAGGAGCTTGCCGTTGCGCCAGACACATCGCCCATAGACTGGAACGACGCGCCCGCGCCCCGCGTGAAAAAACCAAAGCCGGGTGCGAAAGGGTCGGGTGGGCCTAAAACGAAACATAAGTCCAAAACTGAAAACCCAAAGGCTGAAACTTGGAAGCCACGCAAACCGAAAACAGGTGCGCCCGCCGGAAAAAGCCCCGAAGACAGCAAGACGTCGCCTGGGCCAAAGCCGCCAAAGGGCAAACCATCAAGCAAGAAGAACCGCGCGCGAAAACTCGCAAAGCTGGCCGCAAAAGGCGAC
>CAZBBZ010000332.1:0-2065 GCA_964489925.1 uncultured Rhodobacterales bacterium | reverse complement strand
GGCATAAAGGTGGGAAGCCGGGTAACCTGCGCGGGAAAGGGTGAGCCAGTTGAAACTGGCTGTTCCGCTGGTTCACTGTGCAATCCGCTAATTTGGCGTTCGGGATCCATGCGCCCGTATCGAATGTCTGCAATGCGGCGTGCACTTACGGCATCCTGACGGTGGGTCGGAACTTTTACAAATTCGCATGGAATAGGGCGTTGACATGCAACAGCCTATGTAGGATTTGCATTTTAACACTGGGAAAGAATGAGGGGATAATGTTGACTATTTCATCTGTGGTAGCAATTCTGGTTTTTATTGGCTTTATGTCACTTGTCGGCTCACCATCCGAAGTTGAAACCATCATCGGTATCATATTCGCAGCAATTGCATTCATCATCACGTTCATCATTGCATGGCGTGAAAAGTCAAAATTTAACGAGAAAGATCAGAATAGTAAAATTGCGGAACTCGAACGCGAACTCGTATTGCTGAAGTCCAAAAAGTAGTCGCACTACATTGACACCCAACTTTCGGATGGCCGAAATAGGGAACTTACCTGCAAAACCAAAAACATGTGTCGATCGGCCGCTATAGGCCGTAACCGAAAGTGGTTTTAGTTTTTGCAGCAAGCTACCACCCAAAATTCCACTTCCCGGTGCAAGTTGGATTCCAACTTAGGAAAATCTTGGCGCGTGGGTTAAGCGTAAGAGGCGAACGAAGCTGGACGAGGCTTAGAAGGGAGGCGGCCGGTACTTTGTGGTTGCTTCTAGGGCTGCATGTGGCGGTGCTGGCTTTTAGATTTGTGACATTTGGTTTTATCAACTTGGTCTAGCCCTCATAGGCGGGGCGTATCTTTTTTTATCGGGAAACTGTAGCGCTAATCGGAGAGAGGGATGCTATAAAAATGGCTCCCAAAGTTTCGGGTTGAAGGGGGAAGGAGAGGTGCTGAATCGATCAGCACCCAACCAATTTTATTGGCCCTCAATCTCACTCATCTCTGGCCTATGTCGATCACACCAACCTATCCGACTAAGGCGTTGGAAGATGAAACAAGTGAGCAAACAGCGGCCACTCGCCCCTAAAGACGCGCTGCATCTGCTGCTTCGTGCATTGGTGCGTGCCGCCCATCAAACGTAAGCAGCTTGACCGTGTAGACGTTACGGCCAACCTCGGTTCTGATCGAGCCAAGGCTATTGTAAAAACATTTGGGCGGCATGCGCGGGCGGCTTACTTGTCTTTCGAGATGCCCCAGCCAAACTTGTTCGACAACCTAACCGAATACCGCGCGTGGAGATGACTGCCGGCTCGCATGGCTTGGCAGGGCCCCGGAGCAGTTAAACTGTCTTTAGGGGATGCGTGGGCTGGTTGTCGAGGGACACTCACGCCGCGGCCATCTAGATGGCAACGCCGCTCCTTCGCTTGATGAAGAGTCATTCCTGCAAGCATAAGTGTTTTGTTTGAAGTCAGCTGCGATGATGATATCGGTGATGCCGGAATCTAACGAAACCTCGGTACCGCCCAGATACTGGCAGGTTATTCCGATTGCGCCAGCCGCGATTTGCATTTTGGCAAGAACAGGTAATTTGTGAGTCTTGATGTGCGGGCGCTTCGCCACTTCCACCGCGTCACATAGAACCTAGGCACGGGCAATGTTGCGTTCAACTGTATCAAGATCGATCACCGGGCAGTGTGTGCCGAAATTCTCGATGATCGAAGTCGTCAACACGTCGAGGTCACCCATTTATCAACCTTCTTGATTTGTCATTGCGAAAACGAAAAGTCGCGTCCGACTCCAATTCAATTTCCAGAGCCAGCCCAGCATGCGGCGGAGCCAAGGGCAGTCCTGAGCTATTTGGCGGGGCTTAGTCCGAATTTCTTGATGCGGTAGTCTAGCTTGGCGCGGGTCAGGCCGAGATCTCTTGCTGCCGCAGAGATATTCCAGTCCGCTTTGTCCAGCGCCTGAAGGATGACACCGGTTTCCATTTCCTCGAACGTGCGTTCGCCTCTCACATCGGAAACCGATTTAGGGCGGTAAACCTCCCCGTCCCGTTCAACACGTCCCGCCAGTCTCGGGGCCTTT
>CAZBBZ010000331.1:0-3823 GCA_964489925.1 uncultured Rhodobacterales bacterium | reverse complement strand
GCCGCTGGCCTATGGGCTTGAGCTGAACTACGCGCGGCAACGGGACCCGGATGATCCGTTTGGCTTTCTTGATTATGATGTCATGAGCGGACATGGCTCGCTTTATTGGGACACGGGCTGGAAAGACGTAAATGTGCAGCTTGATGCGGGGCGCTATCTGGCAGGCGATTGGGGGGCGACGATGACCCTTTCGCGGCGGTTCAACAATGGCTGGGAAATTGCGGGCTTTGCCACGGCGACGGATGCGGATTTGAACAGCAACGCCAGCCGCTTTGACAAAGGCGTGCGCTTGACCGTGCCGCTGCAATGGAGCCTGCCGTTCGCCACCCGCGATACGATGGAAATTCCGTTTCAGGATTACACGCGGGATGATGGGGCGCGTTTGGCGGTGGATACCCGGCTTTATGAAACTTTGCGGGATGCGGATCGGTCCGCCTTGCGCAAAAACTGGGGGGCGTTCTGGCAATGATGCGTGTTATTTTGCTGGCCGGACTTGCGTTAAGCGCCTGTACATCCAGCACCGATGTGCCGCTTTATAAAACCGCTTGGGAACAAATCAAAGAGGCGCGTGCAGGCAAGGATGAGCCGCCCAAGACGAAAAAGACGCTGACCCGTGCCCAGATCGACGAGTTGAACCTTGCGCTTATTCAGATCAATCTGGAAGGCGAAGATGTTTGGCCCATCATGACCCCCACGGTCAAAAACGGTCCGTTCGTGACCTATGGCAATAAATTTCGCCAGCTTGTGACCGTGAACGAAAGCCAGATCACCGCCACGCGCGGGCATGGGACTGATTTGATTGCTGCCACCAGTGGGGCAGGCGATCCCCTCAACACATTGACGTCCCCGGATGCGTGGCCAACCGAAATGACGCGCAGCTATCGTTTTGCAGGCAGCGGCGTTGAAGGGCGGGTGGAAAGCTACATTTGCAAAATCCAACGCGCGGGGGCGGCGCAAGTTCAGATCGCTGGCACAACGATTGATGTGATTGGCTTTGCTGAAAGTTGCAAAGGTGCGGCGGGCAGTTTTACCAACCTCTATGCAGCTGATGCTCAAACCGGGCGTGTGTGGCAAAGCCGGCAATTCATTGGCCATAACATTGCGCCGATGAATTTGGATGTGCTGGAACCGTTGACCGAGGGCTAGCGCGCTTTCTCACCTTCAGATGCCAAGTCTCTACTTGGCCATCACCCATGAAAAAAGCCGCCCCGTCATATGACGAAGCGGCTTTGAATTCTTAGTTGGCAAATGCCGACGAATTAGTCGTCAGAAGCCAGTGCAATAGCTGCAACAACAACTAGGGGAATGATCCAACCTAGTGCGCCGGAACCAGTCGAATCAGATTCGACCATTTCAACCATTGGCGCTGGATCAGCTGCCATGGGCGCCATGTTACCAGCGAATGCTGTGGAAGTTGCGAATACTGCTGCAGTAGCAAGTGCGATTACTTTCATTTTCTTTCCTCCAATGTGGGGCGGTTGTCATGGGCTGTCTGCATGACGGGTGCCCACCGTGAAACCTCAAGGTCTACCTCGTATCCCGACCTTAACCAGCTTCGCAAGGTCATTGCAATCCTCGATTTTCACAGGATTTGCTTGGGCTTTAAGTCGCGCGTCAAATAAGCAACACCTGCGTACCAACTTTCGCCATCGAAAATAAAACTTCGATATCCTCATTGAACAGGCCGATGCAGCCCGAGGATGACATACGGCCGATTTTGCGCGTGTCGTTGGTGCCGTGGATACGATAGTACTGCCAAGACAGGTATAACGCATGGGTGCCAAGCGGGTTTTCCGGACCCGGGCCAACATATTCGGGCAATTCTGGATCACGTTTCAACATATTGGCCGTTGGTCGCCATTCAGGGCCATCCACCTTGCGCACTACTTGCGTGCGACCACGGCGCGTCAATTCTTCGGACAAAGGCACAGATGTAGGGAAAATATAGTAGTTTTGCCCATCCTCTGGCCAAAAATGCAAGGATCGCGACTGCGTGTTCGCGAGGATCGCGCCATTTTCGAGCGATGAAAAATACGGGCGCCAGTCGTGGGTTTGAAAGGCGGAAATATTCCGGTCAACGATGCGCGCGGGGGGCTCGTAAAACGGGTCCTCTGGCACATCACCGGGCGTTGCAAATTGCTGGCCAAGCGCAGGTGTGGCAAGCGCGCTTGCCCCGCCAGCGGCCAACCCGCTTAGAAGTTTGCGTCTGGATAGAGTGTCTTTCATCCCAACCGTCCCACGTTTCATAGATTGAATGCGGCATAGCGCAGGCAGAGCCTTGGTACAAATCACGACTATGTATCCTGCATCATTTGATCAAAAAATGTGACGCTGGGGCTTGAATAACAAGCGGTTTGGGTAAAAAACTCGGCGATAACCAAAAAAACAGAGCGGACCATGCTTCAGACAATGCGACAATGTGCCTTGATTGCAACGATGCTATTGGGCGTGGCGGCTTGTAGTTCAACCCCCGAGACAACGGATGTGGTGTCAAACGGGGGACGGCGCGTCGTGCCAGAATCAGAGCTGCGTGATGTAGCGGCTGTGCAGTTGCGCCACCTAGACAGTGTGAATGCCATCCGGTTGGACCGCAACGCGCCGCCGTTGAGCTATAACCAAGCGTTGAATTCTGCCGCTTTGACCCATGCGCGCGACATGGCGTTGCAACAGCGCGCTTGGCATTTTGGCTCAGACCGCTCGAACCCGCAGTCGCGCGCGTTTCGGTCGGGCTACACCGGGTCTGTCTTGGGCGAAAATATCGCAGAGGCCTTTGAGGGCGAGTTTGATACGCTTCAAAACTGGCTAGAATCGCCGCAAACCGCCGCGTTGATTTTGAACCGACAGGCAAGTGACTTTGGCTTTGGTTGGTATCGTGAGCCAAGCGGCAAGCTTTGGTGGGTGCAAATGTTTGGGACTGGTGCGGGTCGTCCGGGGTTTTAGCGCCCGCGATTTCCCTGCGTTTCGTCAAACAACGCGACCATGCGATGCACGAAGAATACTTTTGGTGTGATTGCAGCCAGCAAACCGATTAGCATCAGCGGTACACTGATAACCCATAGCCCGTAGATCAAAATGACCATTCCGATCACGGATGCCAAAGTGGTGATAATAGCGATTCGATGATACCGCCTTGGAACGGGGTTTTCTTTGCGGTTTAGAAAAATACGCTCGCCCATAACGCCTTTTGACGCCCAGTTGTCGGTCGAGCTTGGCGGGGCAAATAAGCGCGGGTTCACCCAAGTCCATAATAGCGCAAGTGCAAGCGGCACGACGCACCATCCGCCGATCCAAACGCGCGAATAAATCGCCAGCACGATCAAAGGTAGGCAGGTAAACCGTGAATAAACGCTCCAAGGATTAGAATGGCGCGCCCAAGTCGCGTCATCCATAGACATCAAACGCTCGGCAGCGTGAAAGATATCGATTGGCACCTAAGCCTCGATCCAGATCGGCACGCCCATTGGCACCATCTGATAAATCATCTGCATTTCCGCATTGGTCACAGAAATACACCCCGCAGTCCAATCGCCAGATTGATCGCGCCGCCCATTTTCAGTGCCGTGAATAAAGATATCCCCGCCCGGATTTACCCCAGCCGCGCGTGCGCGCGCGCGGTCCCGGTTGTTGGGGTAGGAAATTCCTAAGGACAAAAAGAACGCTGAATTATAGTTGCGCCGGTCGATGAAATACTGACCTTCCGGCGTGCGTCCGTCGCCCTCTTTCAGTTTATGACCTTTGGGGTTGAAGCCCAAATCAACGTCAAAAATAGCCATCGTTTCTTTGTCGTTCAGCATATACATTTTGCGCGCGCCTTTATGCACGA
>CAZBBZ010000330.1:0-3830 GCA_964489925.1 uncultured Rhodobacterales bacterium | reverse complement strand
CTTGGCGCGAACGACTGTTACCGATCCAAGACGAGTTTCGCGAAAATATCGATGCTGAATTGATTGATCTGGCGATTGCTGCAAATGCCGCTGCTGATCCATTCGGATCGCAATAAACCCACTGTCATTTGATCTACTTGAGAGCGCTTGGCCCCCGGCAGATCAATTTTCAAGCGGTGCGTTCGCTAGGGACATGCTTCCGGTGTCGACGGCGTCATTGCGCAAGACCGCAAAACTGATGGTGTCTTCCCCGTTTTTCGCGGCCCAATCTAGGACGGATGCGATTGCGCCGGGGGTGTTGAACCGCTCGCGCGCGCCAAAGTCTCGCACAATCACGTCGCCAACTTGAAAATCGCTGTCGGGTCCGGCGGCAACCACACGCGTGGCCCAGCGTCGCCCATCAAAAGTAGTGCTCAATTGCGTGCCGAGCTCGGTATCGTAGATACGTGCAAACCGAAGATCGTCGTTAAGTTCCAGCACGCGGTTATCTGTATCCAAAACCGTGATCGGCACGGCGGCCAAACCTGATTTTTGATTAACCTCAATAGCCGCAAGAACATCGGCCACATCGCGGGGCTCTTGCATCTGCCAGCCGTTGATGGACATGATAACTTGACCTGTCTTCGCCCAGCTTGGTGCAATGGCTTCGTCAATTTCCGTTACAATGATGCCCTGCCCGGCTGGATCAGCGGCGGTTTGCAAACCCCAATTATGCTCCCAACGCAGCGGTTGAAGCGGTGCTCGAACGTCGGGAAGCGGCTTGGCGAGCTCGTTTACAGCCAAATTGGATTGGAGTTGAATTGGGTTAGTTTCGGCTTGGGGCGTAGTGGTGGATGCCGTGATAATTGGGTCCGTAATCGTTAGGGTCGTGTTTGTTTGAGGCGCTTCTGCTTGCGTCGTGTCTGTTGGCGTCGTGTCAGATGGCGCATCAGATGTTGGAGTGTTGGATGTTGGGGTGTTGGACGGGCTATCATCAGCCTCATCAATCGGACGGGCCACATCAACCGTGATCGCCCCCAATGTATTTTGCGCAAAGTCGGGGTCAGGCGCTGTCGCGGCACTGGCCACTTCGACCGGGCCAGCATTTGCCCCAGCATTTGGCAGCGGCGTTGATGGGGCAGTATCAATGTTCGGCGCCACAACCGCAGCTGCAACCAGAATTGGGTCTGGCTGAACGATTGTTACGCTTTCAGCCGATAGCTGGGCCACTTGTTGCATGCCTGCGGTCAAATCGCCCGCTACGCTGCCCGGCATCATGACGGTACGGGTCAACATTGTGGTTTGCACAGTCTCGCCGCCTGCAAAGACTGTCGCTTCCGCACTTCGCTCCAACGGATAAGGCGCAGCAGGGCGCGCATAAATGCCGGCAAATACCGCACCAACTTGTTCGTTTGTGCGCCCGCTGTTGTCATAACCAGTGTCAGAGCCGTTCATGACCAAATCAATTGCAACCGCACCGCTGGTATCACGCGCCAAAACCACCGGAAGTTGGTCAGTGGTGGTGGTTTGCATAGCGGTTTGCACGTTCGGCTGCTCTGGACGCGCCAATTGGGGCAACGTGGTATCGGTGCGCGCGCTCGCTATTTGGTTGGCGGCAACCGGGTTGGTCGCAACCGGGGCCGCATCGGTAGGATTGGCCAGTTCTGCCAAATTAGGATTTGTCACAGAAGGCTCTGGGTCCGGCAAGGGAGCCGCGACCGTTGCAATCACAGCAGAAAGCTGGGGCGATGGGTCTTCTTGAAGTTCTGGCTGTTTAGATGCCGTGGACGGCGCCAAAGCAATCAGCAATTCTGCGGGTTCATCAAGACTAGTTGATGACGGCTCCGGCGCCAATGGGTCAACATCTGCTTGCGCCGTCAAATTCGAAGACTGCGCAACTTCAGGCGTCGTCGGTTCAACGTCTACCGGAGCGGTTTTTGCCACCATCACTTGGATAGGCGTCACGTCAGATGTTTCTAACGCAGATTGCCCAGCTGATGCCGTGGTTTCAAGCGGCCCTGCCCCACCTACGGTTTCAAATGGCGCGGAATTCGCGTTCGGCAGTTGCGCAACTTGATCGCCAGATTGTGTACCTCCATCAGAGCCGCTGGTGGCAAAAAAGCCGCCGATTAAAGCGGTACAAATGATCGCAATGCCACCAAGCACACCGAAAAACGGCACCATCGAGCGCTGACTGTTTTCAACCGCCAGCTTCGCTACGGGGTCTATGGCAACAGTTTTGCGCGCCCGGGAAAGATGCGACGTGAGCCGTTGTTCATTTTCTTGGGCTTTGGGCAACGGGCGACGGAGCGGTTTGCGGTCAGTTTGGGATTGGGGGGCTTGCGATTTTTGCTTTGTGGCAGATTCTGTCGCAGCAGCAGACACAGCCGCAGCCGGGACAGCCGCACTTGGACTTGAAATGCTTGGATTATTGGCGATGTTATTTGTGTCAAACTGCGGGCGAAACGGCGGTGGGTCTTCCGCAAAAAATGTTTGATCCTGCGGCGACCGGGTTAGGTCGGCCTGTTCTGGCATTGGGCGATTGGGACGATTTGGTTCCTGCACGGGCGGTTCTGGCATCGCAATTTTTAGCGCAGGTGGATCAGTTGGTGTCCCAATTGCAGGGGCTTGCAACCGCGCGGCCTTGCGACCGATGTCGTCAAAACTCTGTGGTGGCGGCGCTGGCTTCACGGCTTGGCGAACCGGTTCTTTCACTGGATCAGGAACAGGCGCGAGCGATGGTTCCGGCAAAGTTTCCGGGGCCACTTGCGGCGGTGACTTGCGCGATGGATCGCCAAAACTATCCGCCATCGACCGCGTGCCGGGCGTGATCTTTTGCGCCTTAGAGCGCAACTTAAGAATTTCAGGTGATGGCTTTACCCGACCGCTGGGCGCCGGTTTGATTTCAGGTTTGGTTTCAGGTTTGGCTTGCTGTGGTGCGCCTTCGGCAGCTGCAAAATGGAACTCGTCATTAACGCCACCTTTATCGACACCGCCGTTGTCAACGCCACTGTTATCAACGCCATGGTTGGGCCATTCGTCGATATCCGACTTACTTACTCGGCTGTCGTCAATTTTATCGAAAATCGACCGCGACGCGTTTGGCTTGTGGCTGCTCAAGTCCCTATTCCAATATTGCTGGCAAGTTTGTTTACGTCACAAACCACCACTGTTGCACCCGTTTTAAGCGTTATAGACTGCCCAAGGATACCGGACAACTATGCGTTTTTGATGGCATGTTGAAAAACCAATAAAAAACCGCCCCACACATGCACATTTACGCAGAAATGCTGTAAATGTGAATCTATTGATTTGCCTGGGCGCATGATGAACACGCATGGGTTGCGCGTTTGCATCAAATCACTCATATTCGCAAAAACGAATTTATGGGAGATCGACCATGTCGATGACACGCCGTTCGCTGCTCACCAAAGCCTCTGCTTTCGCAGCGCTACCGTTCTTGCCAAAGCGCGCATTTGCTGAAATTTCAATCGGTTCGGGCAGTTTAACCACCCTTAGCGACGGTCATTTGACCTTGCCTGCCGAGTTCATTTTTGAGCCGATGCCAAAAGACGAACTTGCCCCGATTATTTCGGAATATGACTTGTCACCGACGCAACTGCTGCCCGATTGCAATTTGGCACTGTATCGCGATGGTCAGAATGTGGTGTTGTTTGACGTTGGCTCTGGCCCGGATTTCATGCCCACAGCCGGGGTTTTGGTCGACAGCCTTGAAGCGGCGGGTCTTGCCCCCGAAGACATTACCCATGTGGTGTTCACCCATGCGCATCCCGATCATATTTGGGGGCTATTGGATGATTTTGATGAGCCCGTTTTTTACGATGCGACCT
>CAZBBZ010000329.1:0-3832 GCA_964489925.1 uncultured Rhodobacterales bacterium | reverse complement strand
AAGCATACGGATCATTAACTCTGGATCGATCGAAGGACGCCCGCGATGGCTGTAAAAGGGCGCTAAATAATTGCGGATATCAGACAAGTCGAGGAAGTGGTCGATTTTACGAAGAAGATGATCGTCGGGAACGTGATCCTCTATCGAAAACCCGTAAAAGAACGATCCTTGTGCAACTTGCTTTGGACCCATCATCACTCGACCCTCCAAATTACTTGGATCAAGTGAATCAGCACTTCAAAGCCATTTCAATAGGGAGTTTTTCAACAATATTCGCCATTTGACAGGGATTCCCCGATAGCGCATGCTCTTTGCTCACCACCAAAAAAGGTAGAGTCATTGACGAAAAAGGGAGCATTATGTGGAATCGACCAAAGTGGTATTGGTGGAGCCTAGGAGGATCGAACTCCTGACCTCTTCGCTGCCAGCGAAGCGCTCTCCCAGCTGAGCTAAGGCCCCAATCTTGGGCCGCCGTTGTAGGCGCCCCAAAGTATCTTTTCAAGCAGATATCTAACCACGCCATCGCATTTCGCTGGGCGGGCGTATTGCTTTGTTATCAGCCTTCGGTGTCGTCAGCTGGCACGTCGGCGATATCGTCTAGATTGACCGTATCGTCGTCGTCGTCGTCCAGCAGATCATCCTCGATGTCGATATCGCTATCGTCATCTTCCAGAACCGCATCTGCTTCTTCCAGCACGTCTTCGGCTGCAGGTTTTTCTTCGGTCTTTTCCAACACTTTCGCGGCGGACGCGGTGTTGGTCGAAAGATCCACTACTTCGCCCGTATAGGGGCTCACAATTGGGTCTTTGTTCAGATCGTAAAAGCGGCGCCCGGTCGTTGGGCACAGGCGTTTAACGCCCCATTCATCCTTAGGCATCACTAAACCTCAGTGTATTCTCGGAATATCGAGGCCGATTGCCACAGTCAGGGGGCCAATGTCAAAGCCAAAAGTGTTTTGGTGCGTTGTGGCGAATTTTTAACAACCGGCCAGCCGAAAATAAGCACAAATCTTAACCCAGATGTGATTTGATCCCCGGCGTGGGACCTTGGTTCTCCATTCGATTTACCACATGATTTTTTTTGCGACTGCGAAAAGCTTGATGCGGTGCAGCGAAAGAACTAGGGTTAAGTTAACGGAGTGGAGATTACCTTGCTGTACCATGCTTATGAGTTCACCCATGCTGCCATGGGACCGTTTCGCGCAGCTGCGCGTATGGGGAAAGAAATTGCGTCGAGCCCGATGAACCCGACGGCAAGTTGGGTTGGCACGCGCACGGCGGCAGCCGCTTTTGACATGTTTATCAACGCAACGCGCCGTTATGGTAAGCCGGAGTTTGGCATTGACGAGGTTATTGTTGACGGCAAGCCAAGCCCTGTGCGTGAAGAAATTGTTGTAGAAAAACCCTTTGGTAATCTGCTGCGGTTTAAGCGCACCGGACGCCATGTGGCCAAACGCAACGATTCGAAAGTTTTGATCGTGGCGCCCATGTCGGGGCATTTTGCGACTCTGTTGCGCGATACTGTGCGTGCGATGTTGCCTGAACACGATGTTTATATCACCGACTGGATTGACGCGCGCGATGTGCCAACGTCCGAAGGTGATTTCGATCTAGATGATTACGCGGATTATTTGGTCGAGTTTTGCCAGTACTTAGGTAAGGACGGTGGGCGGGCCTCTATGATGGCGGTTTGTCAGCCGGGGATACCTGCGATGGTGGCCGCGACCTTGATGGCGCGTGACAATGATCCGGCGCGTCCGGCATCGCTGATATTGATGGGATCGCCCATTGATACATCGCGCAATCCGCAACAGCCCAATCACTTGGCCACGACCCGCCCGTTAAGCTGGTTTGAAACCAATGTGGTGGTCACGGTGCCCTGGCCAAATGCGGGCTTCATGCGCAAGGTTTATCCGGGTTTTCTGCAGCTTTCTGGTTTTATGTCGATGAATTTGGATCGCCATATGGATGCCCATACAAAGCATTTCGGTCACTTGGTTAAGGGTGATGGGGAAAACGCGGCCTCGCACCGTAAGTTCTATGATGAATATATGGCCGTGATGGACATGACTGCAGAGTTCTATCTGCAAACCATCGACCGGGTGTTCCAACGACGTCTGTTGGCGATTGGCGAATATTACTATCGTGATCAATTGATCGAGCCTGCGGTAAACAAAGACATCGCCGTGATGACGATCGAGGGTGAGCGGGACGATATTACAGGTCTTAAACAGACCGAAGCCGCCCATGATCTGTTTTCCAAATTGCCAAAGTCAAAGCGTGCGCATTTCGTTGTGCCCAAAGTGGGCCATTATGGTGTGTTCAATGGCTCGCGGTGGCGCGGCGTCACGCAGCCCAAAGTCCGCGACTTTATTGCCAAAAACCGGGCCTAATGACGGAAATAATAACGGTCGTTGATCCGGGTGCCGATCCAGACGGACATGCCCTCATAGAGATCAAAGTGCGCCGCAACGCGCGTGCGCGGCGCCTGACCTTGCGTATCACGCCAAGTGGTCCTGTACTGACCATGCCTGAGCGTCTTAAGCTGGGTGAAGGACAGAAATTTGCCGAACGTCAGGTTGGGTGGCTTGTATCAAAGCTGGAAAAAGCGCCGCAGGCAACAGCGGTCGATTTTGGTGAAACGGTCCCTTTTGAAGGGCGCAGCTTGCAAATTTCACCCACAGCTGGGCGCAAAATTTCTGTTGATGATGACTTGTTGTTGGTGCCGCAACGGGGCCGCCGCGCAGGGCCTGCGATTGCCCAATGGATGAAAGCCATTGCACGGGATCGCTTGGCGGAGCGCTCGGATTACTTCGCGGACTTGATCGGCCGGCGCTATACCCGGTTGACCTTGCGTGACACGCGCTCGCGATGGGGGTCTTGTTCGGCGCAAGGCAATTTGATGTATTCTTGGCGGCTGATTATGACCCCGCCCGAAGTGCTGGACTACGTGGCCGCCCATGAAGTGGCGCATCTTGAACATATGAATCACTCTGACAGGTTTTGGGGTTTGGTGGCGGAGATTTTCCCAGATTACCAAGCGCGGCGACGTTGGTTGCGCGACCATGGTGCAGAAATTCAGCGGTATCAATTCACCGCTTGACGTCGCGTAGATTTGTGATCACAAAACCTCTATGACCACAATGCCTTTGACACCTGATCTGCGCCCCGAGCAATCCGGCCCCGCCCATGAGGAAGTGTACCGCGCTTTGCGTATCCGGATCATGTACGGCGATATTGAGCCAGGGTCGGCCTTAACGATACGCGGCATCGCTTCGGAATTTGAAGTGTCAATGACGCCTGCGCGCGAGGCGGTGCGCCGTTTGGCAGCAGAAGGCGCACTAACGCTTTCAAAGTCTGGGCGCATTTCAGCGCCGCTCTTGTCTGATGAGCGGATCGAGGAACTTGCGTCGTTGCGTGCGCTGATTGAGCCAGAGCTTGCCAGCCGCGCGTTGCCGCGCGCGCATCCCGCCCTAATCGAGCGGCTGGCGATCCTCAACAGCACCGTCAATCAGATGATCGTGAAATCGGATGCGGTTGGATATATTCGCGCAAATCTTGAGTTCCACCGCGCGCTTTACTTGCGCGCCCAAGCCCCGGCAATGCTGGCGATGGTTGAAACCATTTGGCTGCAAGCGGGTCCGACCATGCGAACGCTTTACGAAAAGCTACAGCGCGAACGGGCCGCGGAAAATCACAACAAGATCATCGGGGCGATCAAAGCGGGCGATGAACCGGGGCTACGTCTTGCGGTGCGTGCGGATGTGACCCAAGGGCTTCGGATGCTTTTGACCTAAAGCGATCGTGCAACGACCTAGGATAAAAGACATCCG
>CAZBBZ010000328.1:0-3838 GCA_964489925.1 uncultured Rhodobacterales bacterium | reverse complement strand
GACGTGATGCCGGCTTCCATCAACCGTTCTTGGGTTTGCGCCTGATCTGGTGGCAGTTGATCTGCGTGGTACAGATCTGATCCATACTGCAAGCTGATGGTTCCTGTATTCTGAGCCGCCCATAGCGCCACTGGAACCGACTTATAGATTTGCTCGTCCCACAAGAGGTCCATCAAAGGTTTTGGCAGGTCTGACAGAAAGTGACTGTGTTCGCGGTCGCCAAACACTCCTTTGCGGCGCAAGCGATTGGTGGCGTAAAGGATGTGGTCAAATCCGCAATATTTAATGAAATCGCGAAGCGTGCTCCAAGCGTCGATCATCGAACCAGCTTGAGAAATCTTCATCACTGTTTCGCACTCAATGAAATTCTTCAACGCTCGAATCCTTTGACCAATAAATTCAACATGAGTTGGGCCAACTTAGCACGCGACCAGAAAAATAACTTGTTGTTCAATGTTATATTAGGTCATCCAAATGCGCGGATGAATTCGGGTTTAATACTTGACCCTTCCGCTGAAAATCACATGAGGTCAATTTATTTTACGCGCAGCGGTGTAAAATCGCCCAAGGGGATATATCATTTGGAGGATCGTTTGAGTTTCCTAACTGTTGCGGGCTAGAAACCTGCAACGGTGACTTGAAAGAAACACCCGCAATTGCGCGATGTTCTAATGGGGATTGCTTCGCGCGTGCAATTCCTACAGATAGCTGCGAACCAAACAGGAGGCATAAATGAGCGATCAGGACGGCGCAGCGCCCGCACCCTATAATCGGGTCATGCTAAAAATATCTGGGGAAGCCTTAATGGGCGATCAGGGATTTGGACTTCATCCTCCGACAGTCCAGAAAATTGCCAAAGAGATTAAAGCCGTTCGGGATGCAGGCGTTGAAGTTTGCGTCGTGATCGGTGGCGGCAATGTGTTTCGCGGCATGCAAGGCGCGGCCCAAGGCATGGAGCGCACGACGGCGGATTACATGGGCATGTTGGCGACCGTGATGAACGCCTTGGCCATGCAGGGTGCGCTTGAAAGTCTGGATGTTTACACGCGCGTGATTTCGGCCATTCCGATGGATCAGATTTGTGAACCCTACATTCGCCGCCGCGCGGTGCGTCACTTGGAAAAGGATCGGGTTTGTATTTTCGCAGCTGGCACGGGCAACCCGTATTTTACAACGGACACGGCCGCGACCTTGCGCGCCAGTGAAATGGCTTGCGATGCGATTTTCAAAGGCACCCAAGTTGATGGCGTCTATGATAGTGACCCGCAGAAAAATCCCGATGCGGTGCGCTATGAGAAGGTTACGTATGACGAGGTTCTTCAGAAAAACCTCGGCGTTATGGATGCCAGTGCGATTGCTTTAGCGCGCGACAATTCACTGCCCATCGTGGTGTTCGAATTGGGTGGTGATGGCAGTATGATTGATGTCATCAAAGGCCACGGAAAATTTACGATTGTTAGGGAAGCCTGAGCCGACTAAAGATCGGTGCAGGTTTTTTGATAGGTATTCACATGGCAGATGACGCTTTTGAGGTTGATCTAGGTGATCTGGAAAAACGCATGGACGGCGCGCTTGCCGCTATGCGCAATGAATTCCAGACGTTGCGAACGGGGCGCGCGTCTGCCTCTATGCTCGATCCGGTGATGGTTGATGCCTATGGCGCGATGACGCCGATTAACCAAGTCGCAACCGTGAATGTTCCCGAACCGCGGATGATTACGGTGAATGTCTGGGACAAAGGCATGGTGCAAGCCGTCGACAAGGCCATTCGCAATTCCGGTTTGGGGATCAATCCGGTGATGGACGGGACGATTTTGCGTCTACCGATCCCAGAATTGAACGAAGAACGTCGCCGGGAGCTTGCCAAATTAGCGGGGACCTATGCCGAAAATGCACGGGTGGCTATCCGCAATGTGCGCAAAGACGGCATGGATCAGGTGAAGCGCGGCAAGGATGAAATTGGTGAGGATGATCAGAAGCTTTGGAATGATGAAATCCAAGACTTGACCGATCAGGCCATCAAGAACATCGACTCGGCACTTGAATCCAAACAAGAAGAAATCATGCAGGTTTAACCTGTAAACGAGGGCGTGGCGGTGGCTGAAAGTCAAAGGTCAATTCGACCAAAGCATGTTGCAATCGTTATGGATGGCAATGGCCGTTGGGCGCGCAATCGTGGTTTGCCTAGATTGGCGGGGCACCGACAGGGCGTTGAAACCGTGCGCAAAATTGTCGAGGCTTGCGAGGACGCGGATATCCGTTGGTTGACGCTTTTTGCGTTTTCGACGGAAAACTGGAAGCGGCCTGCCGAAGAAGTCGAAGGCTTGATGAAGCTGTTTCGCATTTATATGGCCCGCGAAGCGCAACGACTTTTGAGCAATGATGTGCGTTTGCGGTTTATTGGCCGTCGCGAAGGGCTTCCCGATGATGTGGTCGCGATGATGGCCGATCTTGAAGCGCAGTCGGTAGATAAAACGAAGTTCAATCTGAACATTGCTTTGAACTACGGCGGGCGCGACGAAATCATGCGCACGGCGCGCGCGCTGGCGCAAAAAGTTAAAGATGGGGAACTTGATCCCAGCGAAATTGATGAAGCGACGCTTGGCGGTCATATGGATACAAGAGATATCCCCGACCCCTGTTTGGTTATTCGCACGTCGGGTGAAAGCCGGATTTCGAACTTTTTGCTATGGCAAGCGGCTTATGCGGAATACGAATTTGTTGATACGCTTTGGCCAGATTTTTCACCGGAAGAATTCGCAAGCATTGTCGATTCTTTTGGTAAGCGGGAACGGCGTTTCGGGGCCGTTGCCGGATGAACGCGGATAACACCCAAAGCAGCGGTGCATTTGCCGATTTACGGCTACGGATTTTGGCGGCAATCGGATTGGCGGTTGTTGCGATCACCGCTCTTTGGTTTGGCGGCTATGTGCTTTTGGTTTTTGCCGCACTTGCCGCTTGTGTGATGCTTCTGGAACTCAATTCCATGTGCCAGAACCTTGGCGATATAACGACCCGCTCAGGCTATGCGGTTGTGATTGGCGGCTCGATTGCCGTGCTGTCAGCGCATTTTGGAATTTTCGCTTTGCTGGCTGTGCTGTTGGTGACGATCATCGCCACATGGCTTTTGAACAAGCGACGGTTTGACTGGCGTTCGGCGGCATTGATTTCGGCTATTGTTATTGCGAGCGGTGCGGTTTTTCTGCTGCGCGACACGCAAGGATTTTGGACGGTGCTTTGGCTCGCGCTTTGCGTGGTGGCCGCCGATACTGGGGGCTATTTGTTTGGGCGCGTTATTGGGGGGCCAAAATTGTCCCCCAAGATTAGCCCAAAGAAAACTTGGTCAGGCTTTTTGGGCGGCAGTTTGCTGGCGGTGATCGTGGCTTTGGTGTTTGCGACGTTCCAAAGCGGTAGCATTCTTGCCTATGTCGCTTTTGCCGTGTTGATTTCCGTTGCGGCTTTGGCGGGTGATCTTTTGGAAAGCGCTGCCAAGCGTTATTACGGCGTAAAGGATTCCGGGACCATTATGCCCGGACATGGCGGTTTGATGGATCGGTTTGATGGGCTGTCACTGGTTTTGATCGTGTTTCTGATGATTTCTGCCTTCGGTCCCGTTGGTGTGATGTTGGGGAATGGTTGATTTTTCATGAGCCGTAGAATTTCAATTTTTGGCTCTACGGGCTCGATTGGCACGAACACGGTTGATTTGTTGGCCCAGCAGTCGCCAGACGAAGCCTTCGATGTTGAAGTGCTGACTGCGCAATCGAATGTTGAAAAACTTGTAGAGCAGGCGCGTCGATTGCATGCCAAACGGGTGGTGATCGGCGATGAGAGCAAA
>CAZBBZ010000327.1:0-3850 GCA_964489925.1 uncultured Rhodobacterales bacterium | reverse complement strand
GCGGTAGTTGCGAAAGCGATAACCGGACAAGAGCCAGCCGAGCCCGTCGGTATGGGCTTCTTGCGCTTTGCGCTCGCTAGCAAAGCGGTAGGTGCCTTTGGGAAGTTTTGAGCGCAGCTTGCCAAGGGGGAATTGCACGCGCGCGCGGTCTTTGGGGCTACCAAGCCCGCATAACACCCGTTCCACGGCACCATCTGCACCGGGCAAGATCACCACGTCGCACATCCCGGCGGTAAATCCGCTGGCGCGCGCCCAGGTTGCCTGCGCGTCGTTTAGAGCGTCCAAACACGCATCAAGTTGGTCTTTTTCGATCAAGTCGATGGGGATGGCGCCATCATCGGGCGCGGCGAAACTTAGGGACATGGGCGAGCAACCTTTGGCAGCGAAAGTTCATTCGCGGCCCGTTGTAATGCCTTTTGCGCACGTATTGAATCACAAAACGCGCTCAACCGCCCTAAAACGCCGAGCCTACAAAGCGGTCAAACAATCGACCGATCCGTAAACTCGATCAAGGAAAACAAACTATCCTCGCCCACGCGGATCAATCGCATGGTCACAGCCGCAATCGCCGCATCATCCCGATGCGTCAAACAATCGGCCAAGTCCGAGGCGATGTCCGTGATGCAAACCAACCCACCTCGCGTGGACAGATCAATCAGACGTTCGATATGTTTTTCAACGACCGGATAGCTGCGCGCCTGCACAGCGCGTTCAATGTTGCAAAGAATATCCGTGATCTCAAACACCACACCATCAATGATGGTGCGACATCTTTTTTCACCCAATTCTCGTTTCATCATCTGCACCGCGTCGGTGTCGATAGCCGATATTTCACGCAGATGGAGTACAAACACGTTCCCCATGTCACCAAGCTCCTTATTCACCCGACGACATTGATATTCCGCTTGATTGAAAATAGGGTTATCAAACGCGCTAGTGCGCAACAAACCGCCCGAAAAAACGCGGCGGTTTTTAGAATAACGTTATATTAACAGGTAGAAATCCTCGCATGAACGACATCGTTGCAAAGCCACTGCCGGGGTATCTGGCCAAGCGCTACCACGGCTGGAAAGCCACCGAGTTTGAAGAAAACCGTGCCTGGTATGCGCGGCTGGCGGATGAGGGTCAGCGCCCGCGTGCCATGGTGATTTCCTGTTGTGACAGCCGGGTGCATGTGGCGTCGATTTTCGGGGCGGTGTCTGGGGATTTCTTTATCCATCGAAATATTGCGAATTTGGTCCCGCCTTTTGCGCCGGATGATAATTTGCACGGCACATCTGCTGCGCTGGAATATGCGGTGCTCCATCTTAAGATCAGCAATATTATTATTGTGGGCCATTCGTCTTGTGGTGGCGTGGCTGGGTGTTTTGATCTTTGCGAAGGCACTGCGCCAGAGCTGGAAAACAAGGGCAGCTTTATCGGGCCTTGGATCAATCTGTTGCGGCCCGGTTATGAGGTGGTCAAAGCCAAGGGCGGCGATCGCGCAGAGCAGTTGCAAAATCTGGAACAAGAAAGCGTGAAAGTCAGCCTGCGAAATCTGATGACGTTCCCATTTGTTCAGGACGCGGTCGCTTCAGAAACTTTGGATTTGCATGGGCTGTGGAACAATATCGGCACTGGCGCGTTGGAAAGTTACGACGCTGTGAAGGATCGATTTGTGCCGGTTTAGCTGCCCGCGCATGACGTTGCGCGGGCGAATGTTGTAAGTCTTGCCGCGGTTCGTCGGGCAAGTTGTCGGCAATTAAGCCGATTTAGCGCGACGGCGAGACACAAGTCCCAACGCAGCCATACCAGCCAAAACAAGCGGCAAGCTTGCAGGAACAGGCACAGCGGTCACTGTGCCAACTTGGGCCGTAGTCGCAGCCGTCAAAGTTTCACCGGATTCAGTGATGATTTGAAACGTCGACTCGCCGCCGTCTGCAAATTCAAAATCCGAAACTTCGCCCGCACCAGAAGTATCAAAGGCGATCCGCACGGAATCTTCGGTAAACGACAGCGCAGGCGCCAAAAGATCCCCACCGAATGATGTCAACAACAGACCTTCGCTCTGGCCAGCAATGAAACCAGTGATTTCTTCTTCGCCGCTAAACTCGATGTTGGAAATGTCGATGATTGCAACGTCGTAATCACCAAAACCGTCTGGCGTCTGGCCAGTTACGGTCACGATACCCGTTTCATCAAGACCCACATCTACGTGACCAGACCAACCCGATGGATTGCTCACTTCGTTTTCGTCACTCAGATCAACAACGCCCGCAACGTCTTCGTCGAGCGCTTCTAGAATACGTGGTTCGCCACCAAGGTCTGGCAAATCCAAGGACACGCGAAAATCCGCGCCGATTGGAACAGCAAAAGCGGCCGCGCCGCAAAGTAGTGTCGCCGCAACTGATGCGGTAGCAAAAAGATGTCTCATTGGAATACCCTTCCCCAAAAGCACTGATTTTTTGCATCCAAACCTTTTGAGGCCCAGATTAACAGTGGGTGGCTGTATTTTTTGCCGGCCAAGGGTTTGGTACGCCTGATTTTGGTGCAATTGGGACACATAAATGACCGAAAAGGAGTCATAATTCCAACATATTTCGCCCTGATTTTCCTTTCACACATGTGTTTTGGAAAACTCAAAGGCGCAATTGCGTGCAAAATCCCGAATCTCAGACGGCTGACAAGCAGCGCCTGCGCAGCGTGATAACGCTTGCGATTTTTGTGTTGTTTTTGCTGAGTATTTTTTTGGTCGCGCGGGCAACAGGCTGGGATGAAAGCCTGTCTGCCATGGGACGTTTGAGCGCGTCGCAGATTGCGATATTGCTGGGGCTGTCGCTGTTGAACTACGGATTGCGCTCTTTGCGGTGGCACAGCTACACCCAAGCCCTGTCGCTGCCGACAGGTTTTGGCCAGAATGCGCGGCACTACATGGCCGGGTTTGCGTTAACCGCAACGCCCGGTCGATTAGGAGAGCTGATCCGCTTGCGCTGGATTTGGCTAGAGACCGGGTACAAGCCCAACCAAACCGGCGCGCTTGTGTTGATTGATCGCGCGGCTGATCTTGCCGCGGTTGGCTTGTTGTTGGGCGGCGCGGTGCTGGCCAGCCCCACCGAGATCATCGGCGCGTGGTACGTGGCCATTGTTGCGGTGTTTTTAGCAATTTTGGCGACCAACCCCGGACTTGTGCGATTAGCGGTAACGTGGGGGTGGAAAATCACCGGGATATTCCCGCGCCTATTCGCCACCATCCGACATGCAGCAGGCACGCTTGAAATTTTTGCCCGTGTGCAAATATCCGCACGGACCACCAGCCTTGGGGTGCTTGGCTGGTGCGCGGAAGCTTTTGCATTTTTTCTGCTGTTGGGCTGGCTTGGGGCGGATGTTTCTCTGCCGCTTGCCTTTGCGGTGTTCTTTTTCGCCATGCTTTCTGGCGGGGCCAGCGGGTTGCCGGGCGGCATTGGCGGGGCAGAGGCGGGGATGATCGCGGCCCTGACCTTGCACGGCGTCCCTTTAGAAATCGCCCTGCCCGCCACAGCGGTCATTCGCATAACCACCCTCTGGTTTGCCATTTTGATAGGCATACTGATACTTCCCGCCGTAGAACGGCTCGCAACTCAACAAGGACCAAAGCCAACCAATGCGCTTGAACCAACAAACTTATAGCGGCTGGGGCCGCGTTCTTCGCGCTGAAGCGGGCATCGCCCGGCCAGAGCGCCACGACCATTTGGCCGATGTTGTAGCGGGTGCGGATCGCATTTTGGCCCACGGCGGGTTGCGCTCTTATGGGGATGCGGCTTTGGCGACAGGTGAGCGCGCGCTATCGAGTGCGCGACTGGATCGGTTTTTGTCCTTTGATGAAGATACTGGC
>CAZBBZ010000326.1:0-3862 GCA_964489925.1 uncultured Rhodobacterales bacterium | reverse complement strand
CGCTGGTGTTGATCGCGGGCATCTTGGGCGTGGGATTGGCAGCACTTCCCTATACAGGCATTATTCAAGTCCTGATCGTTGCCATCCTAATCGCGCAACGTAGCTTGTCAGACCATGTGTTCGCTGTGGCCAAGGCTTTGAACATTGATGTCCCATCCGGGCGCGAAAGCGTGGCCATGATCGTCGGGCGCGATACAAGCGTGTTGGATGAAAGCGGCATTTCGCGCGCCGCCATCGAAAGCGCGGCAGAGAATTTTTCCGACGGGGTCGTCGCGCCCGTGTTTTGGTTTCTGCTCTTTGGGCTGCCGGGTCTGCTGATTTACAAAATCGTCAATACCGCCGACAGCATGATCGCCCATCGCAACGAAGACTATGCAGATTTTGGCTATGCCACGGCCAAGCTGGACGATCTGCTAAACTGGTTGCCTGCACGTATTTCCGCCGGGTTAATCTGCATCGCAGGCCGCAAACCCGGCGCATGGGCTGGCACGCGCGAAGACGCTGTGTTTCACCGCTCGCCCAATGCCGGTTGGCCCGAAGCGGCAGCGGCCTATTCCTTGGACATCGCTTTGTCGGGGCCACGCAACTACGACGGCATCCCAACGCACGACCCCTTTTTGAATGGAACCGGACGGCGCCAACTGGTGGCCGATGATATCCGCACGGCCATGCGTTTGGTTTGGATCGCGTGGGGGCTGATGGTCTTGGTCATTGCCATTTTGGCAGGCGTGTTCGCCATCGCTTGAAGACCGCGACCGAAGCGCGCGTTTTGCACCATGCACCCCGTTGCCCTTGCAGAGCGCTGACTTCTGAGCCAATTGTCACGCTGATCCTTTAACCCTGCAAAGGCTGACCCCATGACTGATGTTGTAATCCTAGACGCTGCTCGCACCGCTATCGGCACCTTTGGTGGTGCTTTGGCGCAAACGCCGCCCAGCACGCTGGCCGCAACCGCAACCCGCGAAGCCATGTCGCGCGCAGGCGTGGACCCTGCGCAAATCGGCCATGTAGCGATTGGCCATGTGATCAACACCGAACCGCGCGACATGTACCTAAGCCGTGTCGCCGCGATTGAGGCAGGCATCCCAGACACCGCCCCGGCAATGAACGTCAATCGGCTTTGCGGTTCTGGTTTGCAGGCGATTGTTTCGACCGCGCAGTCGATCATGCTGGGCGATTCTGACTTCGGGCTGGCAGGGGGCGCTGAAAACATGTCCCGGTCACCCTATATTTTGCCCTCAACCCGCTGGGGGCAAAAGATGGGCGATGTGGCCAGCATGGACATGATGCTGGGCGCACTGAACTGTCCTTTTGGCACTGGGCATATGGGCGTTACGGCAGAAAACGTCGCCCGCGAACACGACATCAGCCGCGCGGATCAAGATGGTTTTGCGCTGACCAGCCAACAACGCGCGCGCGCGGCGATTGATGCGGGGTACTTTGAAAGCCAAATCACCCCGGTTCAAGTCAAAGTGAAACGCGACATGGTTGATTTCGCCGTGGACGAGCATCCCAAAGACACCAACCTAGATCAACTCGGCGGCCTGCGCACCGTGTTCCAAAAAGACGGGACGGTCACCGCAGGCAACGCAAGCGGCCTTAACGATGGGGCCGCGTCACTTGTTCTGGCATCAGGCGATGCGGCACATAAAGCCGGGCTGAAACCAAAGGCGCGGATTTTGGGCTATGCCCATGCAGGCGTGCGCCCCGAAGTAATGGGCATTGGACCAATCCCGGCGGTGGAAAACCTGCTAAAGCGCATCGGCATGACGGCCAGCGATTTTGACGTGATCGAAAGCAACGAAGCCTTTGCCGCCCAAGCTTGCGCGGTCAACAAGGCGCTGGGGCTTGATACAGGCAAAGTGAACCCCAACGGCGGCGCGATTGCACTGGGCCATCCGGTTGGGGCCACAGGTGCGATTATCGCGACCAAAGCGCTGTATGAATTAGAACGGATCGGTGGAGGCCGCGCGCTTTGCACCATGTGCATTGGCGGCGGTCAGGGCATCGCGGTGGCGTTTGAAACGATCTAGCACTTGCGCTTTTTACCTGGCATAAACTGCGCGCCCTTCAATCAGGCGCGCAGCTCTATTAAGTCAGGCCTAGCAGCCTTTGCGTAATTGCCAATCAAAGCAGGCCAGAACAGCAACCCAGCAGCAATATTTTTGCCCGACGCTGATGTGCCTTTTTTCGCTTCAGTCCGGATTTCTTCCAGCTGCGCAACCTGGGGGCTAACAACATAAGTTTTTCATTTTTTCCTCACTCATTCAAAAGGGCTAATAATCCGTTTCTGGCCCCACAGGAATGATTCCATGCGGGTTAATCGAGCGGTGCGAATTGAAATAATGCTGCCGCGTGTTGTCCATGTGGAAGGTTTCGGCAATGCCGGGCAGCGCATAAAGCCGCTTGGTATAGGCCCAAAGGTTCGGGAAATCCGCCAAGCGCCGCTTGTTGCATTTGAAATGATGAAAATAAACCGGATCAAAGCGCAAAAGCG
The DNA here is from genome assembly GCA_964489925.1 of uncultured Rhodobacterales bacterium. Lineage (GTDB taxonomy): Bacteria > Pseudomonadota > Alphaproteobacteria > Rhodobacterales > Rhodobacteraceae > CAYLLD01. Next base: position 1,365 of record CAZBBZ010000326.1, on the reverse strand, counting down.
TGGGCAAAAGGCGCAGATCGGCTTCGGTTGGCTGTCCGCCCACCAAATAATCCGCCCCCTCCAGCCGCGCTTCGAGCCAATCTAGCGTGTCAAACAGCGCGCTCACGGCATCGTCATAGGCGGTTTGCGTGCTGGCAAACCCTGCGCGGTATACCCCGTTGTTAAGGGTGTCATAAACGCGCTCGTTCACCTCCTCGATCTCTGGGTGCAAGGCTTCGGGCCAGAAATCCTGTGTATCGCCGGTGATGCCATCAAATGCGGAATTGAACATGCGAATGATTTCCGAGGATTCATTGCTCACGATGCTGTGGGTTTCTTTGTCAAACAGGATCGGCACGGTCACGCGCCCGGTGAACTTGGGATCAACCTGAAGATAAATCTCGCGCATGAAATCGCTGTCAAATAGCGTGTCCCCGGTTACACCCGGGGCGTCTTTGGAAAAAGTCCAGCCATCGTCCATCATGTCAGGATGGGCAAAATCGACCGAGATATGCGGGCCAAGCCCTTTGAGCGCACGAAAGATCAACGTGCGATGCGCCCAGCCACAGGCGTGCGCTGCATAAAGATGATAGCGCCCGCTTTGCGCTTTATAGCCGCCAACTCCGCTGGGGCCGGGGGCGCCATCTGGGGTGATCCAGTTGCGAAAACTGACCGCTTTGCGTTGAAACGCGCCGTCCTTGTCCACGGTTGCTGCGTTGTCTGTATGCCAAACGCCGTCTTGCAAATGTCCCATTCGCGCGCCCTTTTTAACTTGCTGGTGCTATCAATTGGCATTTTTGCCGTACAAGACCAGCGCAAAATTCTTGCAGATGATGCGCGCAAGCGCGGCAATTGGTCGGTTTTTCGATTGCCGCGCCTTATGCGACGGGATACCCCCAAGAAAACGCGCATGTTCCAATGCGAGTCGGTTTTGCGGCTTTGTTTGGGACCGAAAAGGTGAGCTAAGCGGCGGTCGACCAAACGAGGGACCAAGGCGTAGCGGCGCGGATGGGCGAGCGCAATTCGCCCGGACGTTCCTTTTCAAAACAGGCGAGAGAGGAACGAGACATGAAATACACGACGACCGGGTTTATCACGCTTGCGTCTGTTTTGATGCCAGCGGGTGCTTTTGCGCATGGCGGGCACATCGGATCGCTTGCAGGCCACGATCATGTGGTGATTGGTGTGGTATTGGGCGGTTTGGTCCTTGCAGGTTTGCTGGCAGGAGCAGCCAAAGGCAAAAAGTCCAAAGAAGAAGTCAAAGCCGATAACGAAGGAACGCCCGCGTGAAAACTGGTGTGATGATCTGCGGGCATGGCTCGCGTTCGCAAGCGGCCGTCGATGAATTCGCGGTGCTGGCTGAAAAATTGCCCAAGCTGCTGCCTG
>CAZBBZ010000325.1:0-3879 GCA_964489925.1 uncultured Rhodobacterales bacterium | reverse complement strand
AAGCCCCGCGCATGAGGCTGTCAGAGCCGAGATGTTCGGTAAACTGGCGGAATGGTCACTGCAGTACCGCCAGCGCGAAACTTGGTCCGAGGCGCATAATATCAAGATGACCGGGATGGAAGAACAGCTAGGCGTGCTGATCGGCTATTGGGATGAGTCGGATGCGGACGGCAAGGATCCCAAGATTTTGCCCAAACGCGGGTAAGGGTTGGCGGGGACTTAGTTGCCGTTTGATTTGGAGCTCTTGATGGCTGCTTCTAACCCGAAGTAGGCATTTGCTTGCAGAACGAAGCACCCCAATGGCAGCTTTTGCCGTTCGCATTCATTGCTGCTTGTTGTAGCTTCTGAGGAGTATTGGGCCGGAGGCGAACACTTGCTTCTTAGCACTTAGCCCGGAATCAAGGCGAAGTCGCCGGGCGATCGCCAGACCGTCGACAGGGCTGGCGATTTGGTGGGGCTTGGTGCTTCACATGTAAGCTAGGAGGCATTTCGCGGCCATAAAGCGCGCGACATTAACGCAGGATCGCCATCCCCCGGTCTGGCTAAGTGATTTGCTCAAAGGTCGTTCTTTGGGTTTTTGCTCGGTTCCGGTCTCTTGGGCATGACGCGAACAGAGTGATCGTTTGCTATTTAGGGCTAAACTTGGGATTGCGAACATCCACGTAATCATCCGCATTGATGCCGCGACGATCAATCATCTCGCGCGGACAGTGAACGACGCAACCTTGAACGCCGTTTCTCTCTGCCATCTCAGCCTTAATCAGCGGGCCGATCTTAAACCATCGAGATTTTCCGGCGATAAGAGGCACCAAAACGTAACCAGAGCTGATTTTGGCATCAGCAAAGAAGAAACCTTCGAGAACGGGCTTTGCCGCAGCCGTCGAAGGCTTGTCGTTTTTCCTAGATGTCGTTTTGCGACTTGGATTACCCGGTCGCACCTTGCTTTTCGCCACCTTAGGCTTGAATGGCCTCAGTCGCTCTAGGCCGTCGAATTCGGATGGAACTGGGGCACGCAAACGCGGGTCCTCAATGTCGAGCTGCTTCAAGGTAAAACGATCCTTGCCGAAATTGCAGAGCGCACATGAAACAACGACGTTTTCGAGCGACGAACGTCCTCCATGACTATGGGGAACAACGTGGTCAAATTGCAGCCAAGTCACCTGAAAACCTGAATGCTGTTCGTTGGGGCGTCTGCTATTCCACGGTACTTCCGAGGGATACAGCTGATGGGCGATCTTCCTGATATCAGCGTGGACGACCGGTAGGCCGCAGTATCGGCACCTATATCCATCACGCTGAAGGACTGCCTTCTTGATTGACGACACTATTGAACGATCTGGATCACGCTCGGATTTGGGGACGGATTTGCTATCAGAATCTGGATTGCGAAAGACGACATTCCGATCGACGTGAATCCACGCATCGTTCAACCAATTCCATGTGGCGGGACAGTTCGCCTGCTCGAATTTCGCCGCGGCGAGCGTGTAGTCAGATTTGACATGGGCTGCCACTGCCCCGATCAGCGCTTGGATAGCTGCATGCACCTTAACAGTTGGTTCTTTGATGTAATATCGCACAAAACAAACTCCTTAAGAGCAACGGTGTTATGCCGAGACAAATTTCATATGTCCCTAGGGCTTACTAGGCTTGGTGCCGTGCATCTGGTCGTGCGGTATTTGGCTGTCATTGAGAGCGCGAGACTTTTCTCAACCCCAATTTCCAAAACATCAAACCGCCCCCTTCACCCATAGCTCCAACAAATACCGCGCGATTGAGCCGGGGCGGGCAGGGACCAGCGCCTCGTCTTCACCATTCATCGCTGCAACCAAACGCGCCTTGCTGACCCACCTAGCGTCCTCAATCTCGACCGGATCAATGGTGATCTCGCGGCTGGTGGCTTCGGCGGCGGTGCCAAACATCAGCGAACTGGGGTAGGGCCACGGCTGGCTGGTCACATAGCGCACGGGACCGATTGTAACCCCCGATTCCTCGAACACTTCTCGCGCGGTGGCGGCCTCGATGGTTTCTCCGGGTTCCACGAACCCTGCCAAAAGCGAATACATGCCCGCAGGCCAAGGGGGTGAGCGGCCTAAAAGCACATCGTCGCCACTGGTAATCAGCGAGATAATCACCGGGTCAGTGCGCGGAAAATGCTGCGCATTGCAGGCCAGACAATCCCGGCGCCAACCGCAGTCGGAAGCAACGGTTTTAGCACCGCAACGCGCGCAGTGCGGATGTAAATTATTCCATGAAAACAGTGCTCTAGCGGTTGCAGCTATATTGGCATCACTTGGTGACAAGTCAGTCATCACACCGCGCAATTCGACAAACCACTCGTTGTCTGCCGCTTGCGGGTGATGGTTTTGGGTGGGGTCGAAAAAATTGGCCATGGCGTCGGGGTCAATATCCGGCGCTTCCCAGCTGGAAATATCATAGGCCAAAAGCGGGTCGTCCCCGGCCAAGCCCAAAAACAACGGTGCATCATCCGCGTCACTCAGGATCGTATGGTCCAAGGTTAACCGCGCCAGCGACTTGGCCTCGCTCACCACAACCAGCGGTTTGCCCCGCCAAAACACCACAGCGCGGGTGGCCGGGTTAGCCTTGATCGCCGTTAAATCGCTGCGCAAATGCGCGGCGCGGTCCAGACCGGGAAAACTGAAGGTCGCAAAATCACTTGGGGTCATGGGGAGGTGCCTTTTATGTCTATGGCTACATAGCCCCATCGTCAGGGGGGCAAAAGGGCGAAACAGTATCTTGACAATCTAGGTGCATATGCACATAAATAGCTTATGACCGATGCAAAGCAAATCTCCCAAACTTGCGTGTTACAACATATGCGCGCCGCCGCCCGGCGATTGACGCAGATCTATGAAACGGCCTTTGCCCCGCTTGATCTGACCGCCAGCCAGTTTACGACGATGATCGCGCTGACCCAGCGGGGGGACTTCCCGATCAGCCAGCTCGCTAGCGTTGTGGGGATGGACCGCACCACCATGCAACGTGTGTTAACACCGCTAGAACGGCGCGGCTTGGTCCAACTTGCCCCCCATAAAACGGACGGGCGCACGCGGGTTGTGTCCTTAACTGACAATGGGCGTGTCACGATCGCGCAGGCGCAATCCCTTTGGGACGACGCCCAAACCGCCGCACTTGCAAGCCTTGAGCCGCACGCGTGGGATCAGATGCGCCCGCTTATTCGGGCCTTAGGACAATCAAGCCATGACGCATAGTATAATAGAGCCAACCCCGAAACGCGGCGCCGCGCTTTTGGTCGCAGGCCTAACCACATACGCCATTCTTATAAGCACCCTGTCGATCTCCGGCGCGTTCGACATCCTGAACCCCAATCTATTTCCGAGCCTAATCCCCCTTGGGATCATCACCGTCACGCTGTGCTATTTCTTCATTCCCTCAATCCGCGCCCTTGCCATCCAGCTTGGCCCCTATGGATTGGCAGGCTTCCATATGTGGCGCGTCATACCGGGGGCGATCTTCGTCTATTTCGGCACCCAAGGCTGGTTGCCCCCAGCTTTTGCTTTTGGCGCAGGCTGGGGAGATATTTCCGCGGGCATTTTTGCCGCGCTCCTCTTTTTCCTACCGCGCAGCTTTTGGATTATCCTCCTGTTCCACATCTATGGGCTGGCGGACTTGTTATATGCCGTGTCTTCTGGCGCTTATTTGAACCTGACCACCCCCGGTGCCATGGATAACATCACTAAATTCCCGCTCGCTTTGGTTCCCTTGGTGGGCGTGCCTCTGTCCGCATCGGCCCATATCGCAGCCCTCCATCTGTTGCTGGTCAAACGCGCCCCGCTCACGCGGCCCTAAGGCGCGCGCATCTGCAATGCGAACTGGTCTTGCAAATTTTTCGCTCAACAC
>CAZBBZ010000324.1:0-3880 GCA_964489925.1 uncultured Rhodobacterales bacterium | reverse complement strand
GCTTTTTGGCCCACAAACACCCGCGCACCCGCTTTGACCAAGTTTTCGGTCACGGGGGAGGCTTTTAGATCAGAGCCTTGCACGTCATAGCCGATATTGAGCAAGACTTCGGCAATGCCGGACATGCCGATGCCGCCGATGCCAACAAAGTGGATGGGGCCGATGTCACCGGGTAGTTTGGTGGCGGTTCTGTTCATGTGGTCGGGCCTTCGTTTAAGTCTAGGACCAAGGCAGCCAAGCGGTCGACCGCATCTGGTCTGCCTGTGGATTTGGACGCCGCGGCCATGTCGGAGGCGCGGGTCGGGTTGGTAAGAATATCGCCCAGCTCTTGGGACAGGTTTTCGGGCGTAAATTGCGGCTCAGCCATGACCACGGCGGCCTCTGCCGCCTCAAACGGTTTGGCATTGGCGGTTTGATGGTCATGGGTGGCAATGGCGAGCGGAACAAGGATCGCCGGGCGCCCGATTGCGGCAATATCCGCGACCGAGGACGCACCAGAACGCGCGATGACCAATTGTGCGTGGGCAAGCCGTTCGGGGATGTCTTGGTAATAGGGGCGAATGTCGGCTGTAACACCAAGGGCTTGGTAGCGCTCTTTGAGCGGGGTCTCATCTGCGGGGCGGGCTTGTTGCACGACCGATAGGCGGGATTGCAGATCGCTTGGCAGCAGCGCAATCGCTTCTGGCACAACGTTGGACAGGATGCTCGCCCCTTGGGAGCCACCAAAGACCAGCAAGTTTAGCACGCCCTTGCTGGGGGGCGTATAAGGCGCGCCCGCAAGTGCTGCGACGTTTTCGCGGATCGGGTTGCCTGTGTGAACACCGTTAGCACCACGCGGCAATGCTGTGGGCCAGACCGAACAGGCGACTTTATCCACCCGCGGGGCAAACAGGCGGTTCACCCGGCCCAGCACGCCGTTTTGTTCGTGGATCATGCGGGGTACGCGCAAAATATAGGCCGCAACCATTGCCGGGATCGCTGGATAACCGCCAAAACCCACCACCACAGCGGGGCGCTCGCGCATCATCTGGATCGTGGCGCTTAGACAGCCCCAAGCAATCAGAAACGGGGCCATCAGTTTGGCAAAAATATCACCGCGCGCAAAAGTCGCGGCGCGCACGACCCGGCGCTCTACCGCCTCGGGAAAGGCACCTGAATAATGCTCACCGCGGGTATCCGTGGACAGGCGCACGCGCCAGCCGCGTGCCAACATGGTTTCGGCCAAGGCTTGCGCCGGGGCCATATGCCCGCCCGTGCCGCCTGCGGCGATTGTCAACAAAGGGGCCGTCATCGGGACTGACTTGAACTTGTCTGGGATGCGCTGGTGCCAAAGACCTCTTCAAAGCTGTCTTGAGGGCGGCGGCGGGAGAAGGCGAACAACATGCCCAAAGTGATGCCAGAGGCCAAGAGTGACGAGCCGCCATAGCTGACAAACGGAAGCGTCATGCCTTTGGCGGGCAAAAGCCGTACCGCAACGCCCAAGTTGACCAAGGTTTGCAGGGCAAAGATCACCGCAAGCCCTGTGCCTGCCAGCGCGGTGAAGCGGTCGCGTTCTTTTTGCAAAGCCCAAAGCGCGCGCAGGATGATGAGCGCGAACAGACCGATGAGGAAGAAACACAGGACAATGCCGTATTCCTCGGCGGCCACGGCGATGATAAAATCCGTATAGGCGTCCGGTAACGTACGTTTGATCTCGCCCTCGCCAATGCCGACGCCAAAAACGCCGCCTTCGCGAAAAGCTGACGCGGCGTGGCCAAGTTGGGTTGTGGGGTCGATTTCTGTGGTCAGATAGGCATCAATTCGGCTGGCAAAGTGCGCCGAGGAATTATAGGCCAGCACGCCGCCACAAATCACCAATGCGGCAAGGCCCACGACGAGCCAAATCGGGGCGCCCGCCACGAAATACATGATGCCCCAAGTGGTGACGATCAGGGCGGCTTGGCCGAAATCGGGCTGCAAAGCGAGCATGATGGCAATGACAAAAGCAAGCGCGAAAGAGATCAGGAACCCCGGTGGGCCACGGCGATCAAAACTGCCCGCCATGAGCCATGCGGTCATCACCACAAAGCCGGGCTTTAGAAATTCGGACGGCTGGATGGTGATCACACGAAAGTTGAACCAACGCACCGCGCCCTTGTGCAAGTCAGTTCCTAAAATTGGCAATAAAAACAAACTGATAAGCGTGATAATGAAGGCAATTACCGCATAACGGCGCACGGCTTTTGGCGACATCATTGAGATGATAATCATGGCGATAAGCGCGATCGTGCCAAAAATCGCTTGGCGATAGACGTAGTAAAACTGGGCTTGGTCTTGGCGTTCGGCCATGCTGGGCGAGGAGGCCAGCGACAGCAGGATACCAACCGAAAAAATGCCGATCACCGCAAGGATGGACACGTGGTCAACCGTACGCCACCAACGCGACAATACCGGCTCTACCGGCGCAGGCGCCGATGCCTTGAAAACCATTTCTGTCATTGATGCCTGCCCTGCATCTATTTGCCCGTTTTTGCCACTTATTGGCACCTCTTTTTCGGGTGCGCTGTGTGGCTTTGTCATACCTTAGCCACAAAGTAGGGGGAATGCCAGAGCTTTGCAAAGCGCGTTAGGGTCAGCGCTTTGGCCGAAAAATGCACGCTAAAGTTGCTCTCTCGCCGCTGTAGCGGTGATTTGTCGGCAGTTTACGGCTCCGAAAGCTATTTTGTGCATTGCTGCGGGCGTGCATTTCGTTAAGCAGAATGCAACAAAAATTACGAGCAGGCATATGCTAGACAAACTTGAAACCGTTCAGCCAAACGCAGAAACGCGGCCCGCCCGTGATTGGGTCAAAGTATTGGCCGAATACCGAGAACCGAATGCGTGGCGCAGCGTGTTTGAACTTGCGGTGACCTTGGGGCCGTTTTTCGGGCTTTGGGCTTTGGCGTGGTGGGCAATGTCGTTCAGCCCCTTGCTGACCGTGGCGCTGTCCATTTTGAACGCTGGTTTTATTGTGCGGCTGTTTTGCATTCAGCACGACTGCGGGCATAAGTCTTTCTTTTCCAACCTCACCGTTGGGGATTGGGTTGGCCGCTTTATTGGTGTGCTGACCTTGACGCCTTATGATGTTTGGAAGCGCAGTCATGCGATCCATCACGGCGCGTCTGGCAGTTTAGAGCGGCGCGGCATTGGGGATATCAACACCCTAACCGTTGCGGAATTTCGCAATCTGACCCCCATGGGAAAGTTTCGCTATCGCCTGTACCGCAGCCCGTTTGTGCTGTTCGTGATCGGGCCAGTTTATCTGTTTTTCATCGAAAACCGACTGCCGTTTGGGTATATGGACAAAGCGTTTTACTGGTTCAGTGCGATGGCAACAAACTTTGCCATCGTCGCGGTGCTGTCTACGATTTGGTACTTTGGCGGGTTCATGCCGCTTTTGCTGATCTTTTTACCGAGCGGGATTGTTGCGGCCACCATCGGGGTTTGGATGTTCTATGTGCAGCACCAGTTTGAAACGACCCATTGGGAAAGCGATCCGGAGTGGGATTTGCATGAAGCCGCGCTGCAGGGCAGCTCGCATTATGTGTTGCCGCCGGTTTTGCAGTGGATGAGCGCAAACATCGGTATTCACCACGTGCATCACCTTTACAGCCGCATCCCGTTTTATCGCTTGCCCGAAGTGCTGCGCGATCATGAAACGTTGGCGGAAACCAACCGCATGACGATCCGCGAAAGCTTCAAGAACGCGCGGTTGCACTTGTGGGATGAGAACAGCAAACGCTTGTTGTCCTTTGCCCAAGCGCGCGAAGTTGCCTGATTTTCAAGGCTATTGCGAAAAAATCAGTCAAAGCCGGGGCCATGTTTAATGGGTCCGGTTTTTTTATGGTTTACTGAACCGGGG
>CAZBBZ010000323.1:0-3882 GCA_964489925.1 uncultured Rhodobacterales bacterium | reverse complement strand
GCACCCCTCACTCCAAGTAAAGTCGCGCGGGCGAGCAATCCGCTCGCACGCACCGCTGGATCAGAGGAAGCCGAGCTTTTTCATCAGATCGCCAATGACTTTTTCCTGATTTTCAAGGAACATTTTGAAGTCATCGCCGGGGTTGTGGATGTTCACCCACCCATTGCGGCTGCGCACGTCTTCCCATTCAGGCGTATCGTACATTTTCGCAATCGCGTCCTGATAAGCGGCCACTTTATCCGCTGGCAGTCCCGGTGCGCCAAAAAAGCCGCGCCAGTTGACGAACTCGGTATCAATGCCCTGCTCTTTCATGGTTGGTGCTGCGTCAAATGCGGCCACACGCTCGCCTGCGGTCACGCCGATGATGCGCACTTCACCTGCTTGGGCCAGTGCTACGGCTTCCGAGAAGCCAGTTGAAAGCGCTGCGATTTCGCCCGACAGCAAGGCCGCCATCGCTTTACCGCCTGCATCATAAGCGATGTATTTCACGTCGAGCGAATTCTTACCCGCCGCTTCCATCACCATGGCCGCCACCAGGTGATCCATGCCACCGGGAACCGAGCCACCGCCAATTGCCGTACCACTTGGGTTCGCGTCATAAGCTGCAACCAGACCAGCCATATCTTGAATAGAGCTATCGGCCCCCACGACCATCGCCGCATAGTCACCAATGGTCCCTGCAACCAGCGTTAGGTCGCGAAAGTTATGGGGAAACACGCCTGTGAGCGAGCGGATCACGATGGGTGTTGAGTTCACCATCAGCGTGCCGTGGTTGCTGTCGGCATTTTCGATCAAATATCCGATGGCTTTACCGCCGCCACCGCCTGACATGTTTTCATAGGACGCCGTGCCTGCAAGTCCGGCTTTGGTGAGCGCCTCGCCCGTGCCGCGCGCGGTGCCATCCCAGCCGCCGCCCGCTCCACCGGGGATCAAGAAGTGAACGCTATCAAGCACCTGATGCCCGCCAGCGAAACTTGCCCCAGCAAGGCCAAGGGTCATGGCCGCACCCAACAGGGCGCCGTTGATACCGCGATTAAGGGCGCGCAGCCCCATTGAGAACTTTGTCATTTTGTCTTCCTCCCGAAGTTGCCCGTTTTGGCCGGGCTTTATAAGTCTCATTGATGCACAGTTCTGCCGCACGTTCAAGCGAGCTGCGCGTTTTTGAAATGCGCCCAATTTGGGTGTCACAGGAATTGACGCGGCTTGGGGGTCGTGAAAGGCTTTGCGAGATCTCATCTTCGCCAAGTCTAACAGAGGGCGGTTTACATGGTAAAAGTTCTGATCCCGGCAGGCGCTTTGGGCATTGGGTTTGATGAGCGCGCGCTTGCGCTTGGCGTGGCTGCAAAGCCGGATATCATCGCGATTGATGGGGGGTCCACCGATAGCGGGCCGAGTTATCTTGGCACAGGCACCAGCAAATATGCCCGCGGTACGATTAAGGCTGAATGGGCCGCCTTGATGGGCGCGCGCGCGGCGGCCAATGTGCCTTTATTGATTGGCACCGCAGGCACATCCGGGGCGGATGATGCGGTTGATTGGCTTTTGGACATCACCCGCGAGATTGCGCGCGAGCAAGGCACGGCCCTAAAGGTTGCGGTTCTCAAGAGCGGTCAGTCACCTGCGCAAATCGCAAAGGCTTATGCGGCAGAGCACGTCTCGCCGCTGGAGGCGGCCCCTGCGATCAACGCTAAAATAATCGCCTCTTGCACCAATATCGTCGCGCTTGCGGGGGCCGAGCAGATCCAAGCCGCTCTGAATACAGGTGCGGATATTGTCATTGCCGGGCGCGCCACGGATACGGCGGTGATCGCGGCCCTGCCCTTGATGCGAGGCTGTCATGCAGGCGGGGCTTGGCATGGGGCGAAGATCGGGGAATGTGGCGCGCTGGCGACGACCCATCCGAACTCTGGCACCATTTTGATAGAGTTTGACGAAACCGGGTTTGAGATCACCCCAATGGCACCGGAGGCCGCCGCCACCCCGCGCACGGTGTCCGCCCATATGCTGTATGAAAACAGCGATCCTTATGTATTGTATGAACCGGGCGGCTATCTTGATGTGCGCGGTGCAAGCTACGAGGCATTGGATGCCCGCCGAGTCCGGGTGACAGGCAGCGACTGGGTGCCAACGGCGCCTTATGCGGTCAAGCTAGAAGGCGCGCGGATTGCCGGGTATCAGAGCATGACCTTGGCGCTGATCCGCGAGGCGCGTTATGTGCAAAACGTGCATCAATGGTGCGCGATGATTAAGGACAAATTTGCAGGTGAAGTCGCGTCCAAACAGGCGGAGGTTGAGCTGCGGGTGATCGGGGCCAACGCCACGCTTGGCGCGCTTGAAACACAAACCGCCCTGCCCCATGAAGTGGGCGTTTTGGCGATTGTGACCGCACCGGATCAAGCCACGGCCAATGAGATCGCCAAAATGTTGAACCCAGCGCTATTGCATTGGCCGCTCACGCCCGATGAACCGATGCCCACGTTTGCGTTTCCGTTTTCACCAGCCGAGGTTGATCGCGGGCCGATTTACGAGTTTTGCCTGCATCATGTGATGCGTCTTGATGATCCGATGGCGGCGTTCCGCCTTGATGTGGTGGAGGTGTGAACATGACCGCTTTGGGCTGCAAAGTTGCAAAAATCCGATCAAAGAACGCCGGGCCGTTTTGGTTGACCGTGGATGTGTTTTGCCATGACAGTGCGAATTTCAATTGGGCGTGTGGCGCGGTGGATACCAGCGCCGTGGCGCAGTTGTTTGGGGTGAACACGCAAGACATCAAGCGGTTTGATATTGCGGATTTGAGCGTCATCAAGCTGAGCCTGCCGCGCCCCAATGTGCAAGGCACAAGGGCGGATCGGGACATGCATGGGGCGGGTTTTGCCTGTTTGCTGGAGGAGATGGAGGTTTGAGCCTAACGATTTCCCAAGTTAAGTTCACTAGAACGAACGTCAGCGTCGGCCCAAGAAAACCAAGTTTGGTTTAGTATCCTCATTCTCGAAGCTACCGTGGAAGGCGCGTTTTTATCAGGGTTTCCATGCCCTTTGGCCTGGTACGTGAAGCCGAAGAGCCTCACCGATCTTCAATCGACCAGGCCGCTCGACCCAAGCGGTAACGCCTCTACGCTCACGTGCGGCTGCTTTAAACCGTTTTCCTGCTTCGCCATGGTGTCGTGAGATAGTCAAACCCGGCTGGTGACATGGTTGGTTTTCCATATCTACCACCAATGTGGTCCCAACGTCGGATTGCAGCCGCGAAGAGGGTGGGACATGCGTTAGATCAGCAATGCCCTCAATGACGATAGAAGCACCAAGCCACGCAGGATCAATTTCATCAAGACCCATTGCCGTCGCTATTTCGGCGAGTTCCTCGGCTGATACGATGCTGAGCTGCCGAACATTGGCAATTTCGGTACCCTTTGGATGCTGTGTGACCACACGAGAGCAAGATGATCGGGTTAGCCCTTCATATGGAAACCCAGCAACGCCATCAAAGCCAAGATCAAGGTGGTTCGTTGCTACACCGTCAATAGCTGGTTCTTTGCGTTCTGTCATATGACCAAGCCATCTGATCGTCGCGTATTTGTCAGTGGAAATAAGTGCCGGCATGGGACTTAAAAACACCAAATCGCCAGCCATGGCAATGGGGGATCAAATGATTGGCCTTCGTAGTTGAAGAAAACGTGGGAGGATTCCCAATTCGGCCAAAAGCTGTCACCCACCCGTCAGCCCCGATTTTGCAGGTGCGTCCCCGTTTACGGATATTCGCGGCAAGTGCGAGATCACGCGAGGATCGACTGGCAAGTTCGAGGACTTAGCGGTCATTGGTTGTACGCACCCAGCCCGGAATCAAGGCGAAGCCGCCTCCCACGCCTACTGGCGTAGCCGTTCT
>CAZBBZ010000322.1:0-3907 GCA_964489925.1 uncultured Rhodobacterales bacterium | reverse complement strand
CGGATCGTGAGCCGCGCAAAAATCCCCAAAATTTTCAGGTTCCGCTGGGCGCTCAACACCCTTGCGGCAAAATCCAAATCCTCTGGCGTCTGGCCAATCGCGCGGGCCAATTGCGCCACCAAGGGCGACCAGAGTGCAGGTGTCACATCACGCCGCGCATCGCCCAGGAGCGACGCAACATCATAGCCCGCATGCCCCAAACGCGCGTCTTGAAAATCGATCAAGCCCACTTGTTGCACGCCTTTGCGCCCGGGCAACCAAAACAGATTTTCCGCATGGAAATCGCGCAGCACGACCACCTCTGCCAAGGGAGCGATACGATCAAACGCATCCACAAAAGCCGCCGTCAGTGCGGGCAAAGCTTCCGTATTCGGCGCATACCAATCCGTGCAAATCGCCAGCTCAAATTCCAGAAAATCCCGATCATAAAGCGGCAAATCCCGTGGCGGGGTCGCGGTCAAAATCGCGCCCAAACAATCAACCGCCGCGCTGTATAGGCGCGCCTCAAGTGCCGGATCGTCCGCAATCGCGCGGGCAAATAGAGTGTCGCCAAGATCCTCGATCAGCATCAAGCCCGCATCCGCATCGTAAATCTGCGGCACGCAAAGCCCAATGCCCGCCAACCAAGCGGTCATCTTTTCAATCGCCACGATCTGCGCGCCCGCATCCGGTCCACCGGGGGCTTGGCCCAGTTCCATCACCAAAACACCGGGCTTTGACGCCGCCCGGTAATAGCGCCGGGCCGAGGCATCTTGCGTCAGCGCCACCAAATCAGCACTCGCTAGACCTGCGCGGGCCAAAAACGCCGCGCGTTCCGCAATAGGGAGCCCCAAAGTCATGTCTTGATCTGCGTCAACCAATCCCAGCCCGCCCCAACACTCGTCATTTCAATATCTCGATCATCAATGCCACCTTTTAGGCCGTCCCCAAGCCCAATGACCAGCGATAGAAACCGCTTGGGTCGAAAATTGCCCAGACGTGCGGGCCATTCCACCAGCGTGATCGCGGTTTCAAAGGCGTCTTCGAGCCCCAGTTCGATCAGCTCGTCAACGCCGCTAATCCGATAGAGATCGCTATGCCAAATTTCGACATCCCCTGCGTCATAGGTTTGCACCAGCGTAAAGGTAGGCGAGGGAATATCTTCGTCCCGCATCAGCCGCGCGCGAATTATTTCGCGGCAGATCAGGCTTTTGCCCGCCCCAACAGGTCCGTCCAACAACAGCGTATCGCCCGCGCGCAAATGCGGTGCGATTTCGCGCGCGAATGCGGCCGTTTGAGCGCTTGATGTGCTTTGGAATTGCCGCTTCATCTCAGCTTGGCTCCTCATTTAACTTGGGAACCACATGTGGGCAAAAACGACGCCTAGAACAAGCGTTAGCTTGCCTCGGAAATCATATCTTCAAGCGATGAGCGCAGATCGATCGCCCCATCCGGGCCGCGATCTGCGATCATGCCATGGGACTGGGCCACACGCCGAAAAATTCGAAACGCCATAGGGTCATCGCCCACCAACACGGTGCCGGTGTCGCCCGCACTTCGCGGAGCAGTCAGACGCAGTTTCCCGTCCAAGCGGTCCACTTTGATGGGATATTGGGGGGGGCTATCATCATTTAGCACCAGCGCATTGGCCAAAATGCGCACCGCTTGCGCCTCTGCGTCACTTGGCATTGGGTCAGGCCAGCGGATCGGGGCTTGGCCTATTGCCCGTGGCAAACCATCCCGTTTATGCCGCTCAGATTTAATACCCGCCTGCCCAATATGGTCACGCAGTTGGGAAAACAACGCCAGCGTTGACCCATCCGGCAAAGGCGCAAAGCGCCCGTGCAAACGCCCACCGCCCAGCACATCAAATGTCGCATCCCAAGTTGCGCGGCTTTGCCCGCTGGTGACAAACGAACAGAGCTTTTCCCACGCAGGATTAGGCGCACAACTCGACGCGCAAAGCCCGGTGATCGCCGTGACATCGCGCAGCGCATGTTCAGGGCCGTTTGTTTGCGGCCACATGGCGTGAAACGCAAAATTCGCGCGCAACAACTGGCCCGAGGGACCGAAAATCACAACCGCTTCGTCCAAGCGATCAAAGGTGGCGTGAAACAGATCAATCTCGCCGCGATACTTTTGTTCCAGCGACGCGGTTTTCGTCACATCCTCAAACAAAAACGCCACAGAGTTATTGGGATGCGCGCGCCCATTCACCCGGATGGTGCGCTGATCGGAAAGCACCCAATCCGCCTGCCATCCGTCACCACGAGCCGCGTCTATGATCTCTTTAACCACACGACGGCGCTCTTTTAGCGAGCGTTCTTCGGGCATGGTTTGCACCGCACGCAGCATGTCAAACACATCGCGAATTTCCGGGTTGCGCGCCAGTTGCGCAGGATCAAGCGACAGTAAATCGCTGAGCGCCGGATTAAACATGGTCAATCGGTTGCGTTCATCAAAAATCGCCAAACCAATGGGCACATGGGCGAATGTTTCGGCAAGTGAGGCGATAAACTGCTGCAATCGCGCTTCAACCGTGGCGCGCGCGGTCACATCATTGGCGATGCCAAACACCTGCCCATCGCCGACTTGGGTTTCGCAAACCTCAAAATGACGATCCTGATTGTCCCAATAGGCCCGCAAATGCCGCCGCCCGCCTTGGGCTTCGGCATAGCAATTCAGCACGCTTGGCAGCTTGGGCGCGGTCATCGCGTCGGGGGCGTCTTGCCACTCATTTGCCGCGCAAAGCGTGTCATAGGCCACATTCGACCACAGTACGCGCCCCGATAGCCGCCGCAACCACATGGGTTGATCCGTGGTTTGCGCCAGCGCCTCTGCGGGTGCGGATACACCCCCCGCATTCACATCATCAACAGGGCGCAGAAAGCTGAACCCGCCCGCCAAAGGCGTTGTTAGTCGCGGTGGTTTCACCGTCTTTTCCCGCTTACCCCCACGCAAATGGTGGCGCAAAAACACCGCCCCCAAAACAGCAGCCAATCCACTGCCCAGAAAGGCGAATATCAGTGCCACAACACCGTCAGATTGCGTCAAGAATTCCATAAGCCGGACCTTTGTTACGCGACACCTGATCCTTGTCTCAGCTTTGTTAACAAAAAATTAACGTTAGTTGCGCGTGTTTTCCCCCAGCGCGCGGCGCGCGAATTCTTCGGACACGATCAAACGCTCAAGCGGCCAAGCCGCCGTCACTTTCGCCCCAAGCGTTTCAGCGCCGCCAGTGCGCCGATCAATCGGGCCATAGGCATTTTTGAACGTCAGCCGCGCTCCAGAGCGTTCCAGCAACGTGATCGCAATAAACAGCCCCAAACCCATGCCTTGATATGCCGGGCGCTGGTGGCGCTGGGAAAACCGGGTGCGATTGCCCACAAACGGGTCCCCAATCGTGGCTAAGGCGTCTTGGGAAAATCCGCGGCCGTCATCCTCAATCGTCACGGACAGTTCATCCTCATCCCATGAAATATCAATCCACACGTTGCTTTGCGCAAAATCCACCGCGTTTTGCACCAGATTGCGCAGCCCATGAATGATCTCTGGCTTCCGGTTGATCTGCGGCTGATGGGGCGCGTCCTCGATCGGGTGTTCATCAATGGTGATCGCGACGCTTTTGCCCCGGTTTTGATGCGGCTCTGCGGCTTCGGCCACCACCGCCGCAACCGGGGAGATGCGCAAATGCGTGTCATCGCGCCCCATACGCCCCATGTCTTGCAAAATGTCACGACACCGATCTGCTTGATCGCGGATCAGATGCACATCCTCCAGCAGCTCGGGCGTATCGCTCAGTTCATCGGCCAGTTCACTGCTGACCAGCTTAATGGTCGCCAATGGCGTACCAAGCTCATGGGCTGCCGCGGCGACAACCCCGCCAATATCGGTCAGCTTCTGCTCGCGCTCCAGCGCCATTTGCGTG
>CAZBBZ010000321.1:0-3913 GCA_964489925.1 uncultured Rhodobacterales bacterium | reverse complement strand
CCAGAGTTTCGATTGACTGATATGGGCGCACGTGTCGCCCCTTTGGTGTCCGAAATTATAAAAACATCAAAAACACATAATGATCAAAGCCTTATGCGGCGTTCTTGGACTATTCCACTGGTAGCTTGCGCCGGGCAGCCGGTACAATTTTCGCAACTGCGCACAGCGCTTTACCCGATCACCGACCGTGCCTTGTCCCAATCGCTTAAAGGGCTAACCCAAGCTGAATGGCTGGCGCGCAAGGTGGAAACCGACGCGACCCCGCCGCGTCCGCTTTATCACGCTATCAATGCGGGTGCTGCAATCCACGATATTCTGCACGCCGCTTGATCTGAACGCCAGTTCCCCTTGTCGCGCGCACAAGACTCCCGATAATACAGCTCATGTCGTTCCCGCCCGGATTCTTGGATGAGATCAAATCTCGCGTGAGCCTGTCCCAAGTGGTCGGGCAAAAGGTGACGTGGGACAACCGCAAGTCGGTTCCAGCCAAGGGCGATTACTGGGCGCCCTGCCCGTTTCATCAGGAAAAAACGGCCTCGTTTCACATCAACGACCAAAAGGGCTTTTACTACTGCTTTGGCTGTCAGGAAAAAGGCGACATCGTAGGCTTTACCATGGCCACGGAAAACATGTCTTTCCCAGAGGCAGTCGAACGCTTGGCAGGTATGGCGGGGCTAGAGATGCCAGCGCGTGATCCGCGCGCGCGCGAAAAAGCCGATGCCCGCAACACCTTGGTCGAAGTGATGGAAACCAGCGTGAATTTCTTTCGGCTACAACTCAAAACCGCGGCTGCTGCCCCTGCCCGCGCCTACTTGGAAAAACGCGGTCTATCAGAGGCGGATCAAGAGCGCTTTCAGATCGGCTTTGCCCCTGACACGCGCACGGCCCTAAGCGAGCATTTGAAAAACAAAAGCGTGTCGCCCGACAAGATCACGCAAAGCGGGATGGCAATTAAGCCGGACAATGGCGGCGCGCCTTATGATCGGTTTCGCGGGCGCATCATGTTCCCCATACGCGATGCAAGGGGCCAAGCGATTGCGTTTGGCGGCCGCGCGCTTGATCCCAATGCGCGGGCTAAATATCTGAATTCTCCTGAAACGCCGCTCTTTGATAAGGGCAAGACGCTCTACAACTACGCCCCTGCGCGCGAGGCCGCAGGTAAGGCTGGCACGCTGGTGGTGGCCGAGGGCTATATGGATGTGATCGCTTTGGTCACCCATGGCTTTGAGGCGACGGTGGCCCCCAACGGGACCGCGATAACCGAGGACCAGCTGCGCCTGATGTGGCGGCTCGCACCGGAGCCTGTGATTATGCTGGATGGGGACAAGGCCGGGAAACGCGCCGCAGAGCGGTTGGTGAACCTGGCCCTGCCGATGTTGGAACCGGGTAAATCCCTGCGCTTTGTGACCCTGCCCGAAGGCTTGGACCCAGATGATATGTTGCGCGATCAAGGCAAAGCTGCGGTCGCGGCCCTAATCAATGACGCGTCATCGCTGGTGGATATGCTGTGGCAGCGCGAAGTTTCTGCGACCGAGCTGGACACGCCCGAACGCCGCGCAGCGCTTGATGCGCGTTTGCGCACTCTGTTGGGTGAAATTAAAGACGGGTCCGTGCGCAGTCACTATGGCGCAGAAATTAAATCTCGCCGCCGCGATTTGTTTGCGCCGCAACAACAAGCATGGCAACCGCAGCAGCAAGGCAATTTCCAAAAGGGAAACTGGCAAGGCAAACGCGACCGGCGCAATCGCGCGGCCCACAACACCACGCGCAATTCTGCTTTGGCCACAGCCGGACAAGACCCAGCTTTTGACGCGCGGATGCGGGAAAGCACGATTATCAGCGTTTGTCTGGCGCACCCCTATCTGGCCCTGCCCCATGAAACGATCCTTGATGGGATCAATTTTCAGACCGCTGAACTGGGCCAAATTCGCGACGTGATTTTGCATAAAGCGAGTGAAAGTACGGATTTAGGTCAGATAGAAGCGCTTCGGGCAGAAATTTCACAAGAAATCGGCCCTGCCCCCCTTGAAAAACTCGACCGCCTTAGCCACATACGCGCCAATCCTCTTACACAACCTGGATCTGACCGTTTGAAAGCCGAAGCAGCACTTCTTGATGACATTGCACGGCACAAGGCCATTCTTGGCCACTTGGCAGAAATCAGGGACGCCCAATCCGAAATAACTTCTGACGCTGAAGGTGAGGGCCTGACATGGCGCCTCAAAGAAGCCGCAGAAGCCCGCCACAAAGCCGCGAAAAGCGCACTCTCACCATCGGGAAGTGAATTGGATACCGACGCTCAGCATGCTGAGTTTTTACAACGATTGATCGACGAACAAGCCTGGATCAAAAAATAGTCAATCTATTGCCTTTCGAATCGGCGATTCGTTAATAATACGGAAGCGATTCGGGATTTGATTGTCCCAGGGGTGATTCGCCAGGACGGAGTATGCCAATGGCCGCCAAAGACACAGACGAGGTCCTCAAGGACGATGATGCTGAACAGGGTCTCGATCTCTCTCAGGCTGACGTCAAAACGATGATCGCTGCTGCGCGGAAGCGCGGCTACATCACCTATGACGAATTGAACAATGTTCTGCCCCCCGATCAGGTGAGCTCGGAACAAATCGAAGACGTGATGTCGATGCTGTCGGAAATGGGCGTCAACGTGATCGAGGCGGAAGACGCCGAGGAAGAAGAAGCCAAGTCCACCGACCTGGTGGAAAAGAAGGCGCGCGATGTCGCGACCTCGAGTGGCACCGAAGAAAAGCTAGAACGCACGGATGATCCGGTTCGGATGTATCTGCGCGAAATGGGCTCGGTCGAATTGCTGTCGCGCGAAGGCGAGATCGCGATTGCCAAGCGGATCGAGGCTGGGCGCAACACGATGATCGCAGGGCTTTGTGAAAGCCCCCTGACCTTCCAAGCGATCACGATTTGGCGTGACGAGCTTTTGGAAGAAGAGATCATGCTGCGCGACGTGATCGATCTGGAAACCACTTTTGGAAACGCCATGGACGGCGAGGACGAAGTTTCGGTGTTGGGCTCGACCCCGGACCCGAAAGACCGTCAGACGCCTACGCCGCAGCAGCCCAAGAAGATCGAGATCAAGCGTAAAGACGCCCTTGTTGACGAAGAAACCGGCGAAGTGGTCGGCGATGATGATGATGACGAGGATGACGAGGACGATCAGGCAAACCTATCGCTGGCCGCGATGGAAGCAACGCTTAAGCCAGAGGTTCTGGAAACCCTTGATCGTATCGCGAGCGATTTTGAAAAACTTTCTGCCATGCAGGACGACCGGATTTCCGCGACCCTGAATGAAGACGAAAGCTTTTCGGACAAGAAAGAAAAGAAATACCAAGATCTGCGCAGTGAAATTGTAGAGCGCGTGAATTCGCTGCACCTGCATAACAACCGGATCGAAGCGCTGGTCGATCAGCTATACGGCATCAACCGCCGGATCATGTCGATCGACGGGCAGATGGTGAAGCTTGCCGATCAGTCGCGCATCAACCGCCGCGACTTTGTCGAAGCCTATCGCGGGGCCGAACTGGACCCGAACTGGCTGGACCGTGTGGCCGAGCTAAAGGGCCGCGGTTGGGCGACCTTGATCGAAAAGCACACGGACCGCGTGACAAAGCTGCGCACCGATATGGCTGAAGTGGGTCAATACGTCGGCGTGGACATTGCTGAATTCCGTCGCATCGTGTCCCAAGTGCAAAAGGGCGAAAAAGAAGCCCGGGTTGCCAAGAAAGAAATGGTCGAAGCGAACCTACGGCTCGTGATTTCGATTGCGAAGAAATACACCAACCGCGGTCTGCAATTCTTGGATCTGATCCAAGAAGGAAACATCGGCCTGATGAAAGCGGTTGATAAGTTTGAGTATCGTCGCGGGTATAAATTCTCGACC
>CAZBBZ010000320.1:0-3919 GCA_964489925.1 uncultured Rhodobacterales bacterium | reverse complement strand
AGATCAGCTCGGCGGTGTTTGAGCCGCGCATGCCCAGCTTGTCGAAATGCACCGACGTGGAAAAGCCCGCCATGTCGCGCTCTACAATAAAGGCGGTGATCCCCTTGCTGCCCGCGTCGGGGTCGGTTTTGGCATAGACCACCAGCGTGTTGGCGTCCGGGCCGTTGGTGATCCAGTATTTGTTGCCGTTCAGGGTGTAATAACCGTTCTTCTTTTCCGCGCGCAGCGACATGGACACCACATCGGACCCGGCGCCCGCTTCGGACATGGCCAGCGCGCCGACATGTTCGCCCGACACCAGCTTTGGCAGATATTTTTCGCGCTGCTCCGGCGTGCCATTAAGACTGATTTGATTGACGCAGAGATTGGAATGCGCGCCGTATGAAAGAGAAACAGAAGCACTCGCCCGCGCGACTTCTTCGACCGCGATGGTATGGGCAAGGTAACCCATGTCTACTCCGCCGAATTCTTCACCGATGGTGATGCCGTGCAAGCCCAGATCACCCATTTCGCGCCATAGCGCGGGGGGAAAGGCGTTATCTGCATCAATCTGTGCGGCAAGCGGTTTTACACGCTCTTGCGCCCAGCGGTGCACGGTGTCGCGCAGGGCGTCGACTTCCTCGGACAGGCCGAACTTCATTGTTGCTGTAAACATGGGCGCACCTGTGTCGCGACGCGGGAGTTAACGCGATTGTGCAACGGTTTGCCGGTAGTTACAATCAGGACGGCACGCTTTGCGAGGGGTGTGCGCCTAAGGCCATCAACGCCGCTTGGGCTTGATGGGCAAGCCCTTGCGGGATTTTGGGGCTGCAAATGTAGGGCAGACCCAAGCGTGGCTGCGTCCATTGAACCACGGTAAGCTTTTGCGCTGCGGGTTCATGGGTTTGCGCCAACGCCCACGTGCGGCAATCAATCGCGGCAATGTCCGCTTGGCCATCCGCCACCGCTTTGATGGATGCGCGATGCGAACCAGTCTCGATTAAGGTGCTGAATGTGTCTTCCAGACCGAATTCTAGGTCAAGGTTTGGTGCAATATAGCCTGAAAGCGAGTCTTTACCATTATAGGCAAACCGCGTGTTCATCTGGTTTTTTAGCGGCGCGCGCGCCACAAGCGCAGAGCGATAGAATGGCCCGTCACCGCCATCAACGCTGCTATAATCGGGCTGTGCCAAGACGTTCACATGGCGTGAAAGACCGCGGTTCATCGGCCCCCAGCAGGTTTGCCCCAGCAGCAAGTTCGGGGCGCGCCAAAGCTTGGCTTCATCACTTGGACGAACAAGGTCGATCTGATCCTCAAAGCCCGCATGTTTCACAAAGTCATGAAAGAACGCATCGGTTTGCGCGCGCGTTTCCGGCCAGTCGTACATGGATAAAACTGCAAGATAGCGGGCTATTTCTGCTTCCCTTCAAGGGTCCAAACCGGGTGCACGACAGGCTCTTTTGCGCGCAGGGCGTGGGCGGTGAACAACTGGGTGTAGTTCTTAAACACATATCCATCGTTCAGCACCACCCAATGGGCGCGTTTGGCGCGGTACAAGGTAGGTAGTTTGTACCACGGCACGCTTGGACTTTCATGGTGAACCAGATGCAGGTTGTTGTTTAAGAATAACATCCCAAGCCAGGTTTTTTCCACGATAATGCTGCGTCCTTGCGAAGTTTCGTGCCAGCGATGTTCGGCAAATGTGCGCACAGAAATAATCCCGTGGCTGCCCCAAATCACGATCAAAGCATAGGCCCAGAACGGGATACCGAATCCAAAGATCACGATCAGCATCAGAGGCGCTGTGAACAACAGATGCAGCCACCAAGCCCATATTACCGCGCGATCCCCGGTCAGAATTTTTTTGATGTCCCCCACAATCAGCCCCAAGGCACCCAACAGAGGACCAAGGATGATGCGCCCAAGCATTGTGTTATTCAGCGCCAAAATGAATTTCACTGCACTGGGCAATTGGGAAAAGGTAAAGGCTTCACGGTAATAGCTTTCGGGATCCTCGAACGGGTCGGTCAACATTTCGTTGGCGTGATGGCGCAGATGCAAGGTTTTGAACCGACGATACGGCCAGATCATGCCAAGGGAGGCGGACACTAGGGCTTCATTCACCCACGCGATGCGGGTTGGGTGGCCGTGACAAGCTTCATGTACTAACGAGCCGTGCAAGGTGGCGGTGATCATCATAACAATCAGCGCCAAAATCGGGAAGACTGGCCACAGAAACAAGCCAGCCGCGCCCCAAATCGCATAACATGCAAGGATCAAACCCAGAGTTGGCCCTTCAACGGCCCGCGCCTTTGTTGCCATTCAAGCCCCGCAATGTTTGTAGCTGACGCCGGGTCTAATCCCAGCGCCGGCCATAATGATAGCAGAACACTTAAACTTGCGTGAAGTAAAATTTATGCGCCGACCGTATAGATTTCGGTTCCCAAGGGGACGCGCTCATAAAGATCGACCACATGTTCGTTGATCATGCGAAAACAGCCGTTCGATGCGGCACGGCCAATTGACCAAGGCTGCGTCGTGCCGTGAATTCGGATCATGGTGTCGCGGCCATTTTCATAAAGATAAAGCGCGCGGGCGCCCAATGGGTTTTCCGGTCCGCCGGGCATACCGTCTTCGTATTTTTTGTATTTCGGCTCGCGGTCCAGCATGTCTTGGGTCGGACGCCAGCTAGGCCATTTCACTTTGCGCTCAATGACGCCTGCACCGTAGTATTCCAAACCTTCTTTGCCCACGGCGATGCCGTAACGAATGGCCTCTTTGGGTCCCGTTATAAGATAAAGATAACGCCCCTCGGGCCACACCACGATGGTGCCTGGCGTAAAGTCTTTTTTGACACGCACAACTTGCGGCATGAACCGCTCTTCTGGAACAAACCCTTGGCTGGCATTAGCAAATCCGGGCAAAAGGATTGTCGCACCACCAGCCACTAAGAAATCACGACGAGAAATCATCATACTCACCTAAACACTAATTACTCACACATGTTCCTTTTTGTGGCAAAATGTGGCACATGTTGGGCAGTTTTACGGGGCCAACGGTGGAATACCTTATGTGGCATTATTGCAAAAAACCGATGCATATTGGTCGCAAATTTGCTGTGAGGCCTTAAAATTGATGCTTGATCCGATTGTTATCCTAACAGGCGCTGGAATTTCTGCAGAAAGCGGGATCGACACCTTTCGCGCAGCTGGTGGGATTTGGGAGCAATACAATGTCGAAGATGTGGCAACGCCCGAGGGGTTTGCCCGCAATCCCGACCTTGTGTACGAGTTTTACAACATGCGCCGGGCGAATTTGGCCAATGTGGAACCGAACGCGGCGCATAAAGCTTTAGCCCGTTTAGAATCTGCCCGAGACGTGACGCTTGTGACGCAGAATGTGGATGATCTGCACGAACGTGGCGGGTTTGGATCGGTCATTCACATGCATGGCGCGCATGTCACGGCGCTGTGCGCGGCCTGTGGTCATAGATGGGCGGCGCCAGATACCATGTCGAAGGCGGACAAATGCCCCAACTGTCGCACAGCGGCGGTGCGCCCGGATGTGGTTTGGTTTGGCGAGATGCCCTATCATATGGATCGGATCGAGACAGCTTTGGCCACTTGCGCGACCTTTGTGTCAATTGGCACGTCGGGCAATGTTTATCCTGCTGCCGGATTTGCACGGGCCGCGCGGATGGCCGGGGCCTATTGTTTGGAGCTGAACTTGGAACCCTCCGAAGTGTCCCAGCATTTTGACCAGCGCCGTTACGGGCCTGCAAGTGAGATTGTGCCTGCTTGGGTGGATGAGATTTTGGGGTGAGGAAAGGGCTGATGGCGGCTTGGAAGCAAAAGTGGCCTTTAGGCAAAGCACTAAGCCAGACCGGGGATGGCGATCTGCCCGTCGTTCTACTTACTTTATGGTAGCCAAACACCCCTC
>CAZBBZ010000319.1:0-3924 GCA_964489925.1 uncultured Rhodobacterales bacterium | reverse complement strand
GTTGCGCCTGCAAGCGGCGCTGCAACTTATTGGCCAACCGTGACACCGCGCCCTTCAACGGCTCTAGCTGTTGGTCAAGATAGCCGCGCAAGCGTTCCAACTCGGCCGGGTCTGCTAATTCTGCGGCAGAAATTTCTTCGTCATAGGCGCTGGAAAACACCTCGTAATTCGGATCGGCTTCCGAAATGGGCGGCGGCGGCATGTCCGGGGGCATGTCGGTTTCATCGAAATCCGCATCATCCGCGATATCGCTGTCGTCCATGTCTTGATCGGCCAGTTGCGCCTGCATTTGGTCCATGTCGTCAGCGGCTTCGGCACTGTCGTTTTGCTCTTGGTCTTCTTCGGGCGGGCTGTCTTGATCGCCGTCGGTGTTGTCCTCGTCCTGCGTATCATCCGCTTCGACTTCATCTTCGGACTGATCGTCTTCCATGTCCGGGTCGTCGCCCAGCTGATCCCCATAGCCCAAATCTTCGATCACCTGCCGGGTAAAGCGCGCAAACGCCGCTTGATCGTCCAGCACGTTGTTCACATCGCTCAAGGTTTCGCCAGCATTGGCTTCCAGAAACTCGCGCCACAACTCCATGACTTGCGCATGACCCTGAGGGGCATCGCGCCCGGTCGCCAGTTGGCGCACCATGGCCGCCGCTGCTACAGGCAGAGGCGCTTGGGCGCGATCGGTGATCTCGGCCAATCCCATGCGGGCGGCTTCATCAACATGTTTGGCCTCGATGTTACCAGCCGTGCCGGGCATGACGCGGGCGCCCATTGCTTCGCAACGCGCGGTTTCCATCGCTTCATAAAGCGCAACCGCGATGTCCCCTTCGGGCGTATATTTGCGATGGGTGACGGGGTCATGAAACCGCATCTTCATCGCAAAGGCATCCGCCGTGCCACGGGCCAGCAGTACCTCGTCACGGGTCATGCGCCGGGTCACTTGCGGCAAGCGCATCGCGTCATTGGTCAGCCCCGGCGGGTCCACCGTAAAGGCTACATTCAGCTCGGCATCATTAGCCATCGCCTTGGTGCATTCAGCCAAGGCTTTTTTGAACGGATCGGCAGGGTTATCGTTTTGCTGAGTCATGACCGTGGTTATGCCAACGCGCCGCATCAAATGAAAGATAAATCAAACGAAATTAGCTCGTCGGCAGCATCGCATCACAGTAGCTTAGATAATGCACAGCCGATTGCACCGCAGGGGTCGCAACATCTGCTTCTTGCGAAAATGTCGCCACCTGCATCAGCTTTGCTTGCGCGTGCTTTGCCTCGATCCGCCAGGCCAGCACATCGCGGGGGTGCAAGCCGTCGTTCAACGCCTCTGGCATCACCGCCTCAATCAAATCAACAAAATATGCCCGGTTCGCGGCACTAACATCAGCACCCTCAACACTCATCAACCAGCGCCATTCCATCTGCGCCGAATAGCGCCCGGCACAAGCCGCAAACTCGCGCACCAAAGAGCGGCTATCCGCGCTGGCTGGCCCAGCGAGATAAAGCGTCACCCCAAGAATGATACCCATAATATTGCGCATAGTTTGCAAAGTTACGCATGGCACCTTGCGATCCGACTAACGGTTTTGCGCAATCATTAAGCAATTTGAAACGAACTGTAGCCGAAATGCAAAGCGCCCCAAAATCTGCTGATTTTTCGAACAGGGCGTTTTTGGCAAGCGGTGAAATACTAACCAAAAACCGTTTACTGCTAATTCATTGAGCAATCAGAAGGCCGCCGCAATCAGCGCCCTTGCTTTAGCAACTTAGCGACATGGTCAGATAATCCGCCGCGATGGTGCGCAATGAAATCAGCGCAGTATCACTACCGGACATAAACGCCAGCACGCTTGTATCCTGAGCGCTGCACCCGGAAAACTCTGCGGCGGCGCGTTCCATTTGTGCAATCGACACAGGCTGCGTGGTATCCACCGGATACACCAGCGCTTGCCCGACATCCGGCATCACCGCCACAGAAAAGGGTCGCCCATCAACGGTCACGCTCTGGCGTTTAGCCCAAACCACATCCGTCACCGCACGGCTTGCCGCACGTTCGGCTTTCTGTTCGTCGGTCATAGTGGAGCTGCCACCGCAAGCCGCAAGGATCAAAGTGCTGACAGTCAAAACTGCGTATTTCATAAAAGTAATCCATCTTAGTGTTTGCAAATGGGCGTTAGCCCAAGCTCACACTCGCAGCACTTTCAGGCAATTCTTCGTCAAAACAACGTTGATAAAATTCCGCAACTGTCTGACGCTCTAAATCATCACATTTGTTCAAAAACGTCAGGCGGAACGAAAATCCAACATCGTTAAAGATTTTGTTGTTTTGCGCCCAAGCAATCACGGTCCGCGGGCTCATCACCGTAGAAATATCGCCCTGAATGAACGAGGTCCGGGTCAGATCCGCCACCGTCACCATCTGGCTGACCTGTTTGCGGCCCGCTTCATTGTCCAGATGCGGGTTCTTGGACAGGATAATTTCCACTTCCGCATCATGGGGCAGATAATTCAACGTCGTGACCATCGACCAGCGATCCAGCTGGCCTTGGTTCAGCTGCTGGGTGCCGTGATAAAGCCCGGTCGTATCCCCCAAACCAATCGTGTTGGTGGTGGAAAACAGACGGAAATAGGGGTGCGGCGTAATCACTTGGTTCTGATCCAACAGCGTCAGCTTGCCGTCCACTTCCAGCACACGCTGGATCACAAACATCACATCCGGACGGCCTGCGTCATATTCATCAAACACAATCGCCACGGGATTGCGCAGCGTCCAGGGCAGGATACCTTCTTGGAAGGTCGTCACCTGCTTGCCGTCCACCAGCTTAATCGCGTCCTTACCAATCAGATCAATCCGGCTGATGTGGCTGTCGAGGTTCACCCGCACACAAGGCCAGTTCAGCCGCGACGCCACCTGTTCAATGTGGGTCGACTTGCCTGTCCCGTGATAGCCCTGCACCATCACCCGGCGGTTATTGGTGAACCCGGCCAAAATTGCCAGCGTCGTGTCCCGGTCAAAAACATAGGCGCTGTCTTGTTCCGGCACGCGGTCGCTTGCATCCTTAAAGCCCTTGATGACCATGTCGCTTTCAAAGCCAAAGGTCTCGCCAACGTTGATGTCTACCGTTGGTTCATCTTGCATTTCAACTGGTCCGTCGGCCATGGGTCTGATCTCTTTGACTAAGGTTAAAGGCGGGCATTGGGGTTAAAGGCTGGTTGCCCGCACTCGAAAAATCCTTCAGGCTCTTGGCGTAAATAATGCGCTGACGCAAGACTGCCGTGGGCTTTGATATGTATCATTACAATATCTAGCGCGATGGACGGAGCAGAAAAGCCAAATGATAAAGAACCCGCCGCTTATTCGTATCGCTGACCTGTCAGCTATCCCGCGCCTGTCGCGCGCGCAGTTGTCAGTGTTTGAAAACACCTTAACGGGCAATATTTGCGATGCCTTGGGCGGGGCGGGCGCGCTTGATCACCATATCAAAACAATCACGCCGGATTCGCCCAATCTGGTGGGCCAAGCCCTGACCATTGATTGCGGGCCTGCGGATATTCTGGCGCTCAAGGCCGGACTGACCCAAGTGCAAGCCGGGGATGTCATTGTACAATCGACAGGGGGTTGGACCCAATGCGCCGCGATGGGGGACATGATTTGCGGCATGGCCAAGAATTGCGGCGCTATTGGTGTGGTCACCGATGGTATGGTGCGCGACGCAGGCGGCATCCGCGCGCTTGGTATTCCGGTTTATGCCCGTGGCATTACGCCAAATTCCCCCTTTGCCAATGGGCCGGGCACTGTGGGTTATCCGGTCAATTTGGGCAGCGTTGGCATCGCGACAGGTGACATCATCGTCGCTGATATTGAAGGTGTGGTCGTCATCCCCCTTGCCCGCCTTGCAGAGATCACCAAAGCATTGGCAGAGGTCAAAACCGCCG
>CAZBBZ010000318.1:0-3939 GCA_964489925.1 uncultured Rhodobacterales bacterium | reverse complement strand
TTGCGCCCGGTTGGGGCCAGATAGGTTTCCGGTGCCAGTTGATCGAGCTGAGTTGTCGCGTTCCAATCGACCTGCCCCCCAAGAATATCGCGCATGTTCAGCCGGGCCAAATCCTCGATCCGCGACATGCCGCTTAAATGCTGGGCAAGCCAAGCGATGACATCACCCGCCAAGCCCGCGCTCGACAGATCGGCCACATCCAAACCGCCTTGCGTCTTTGCCCAAACCACCCGCGCTTGGAACAACTCTGCTGCGCGCGTCCACGGCAACACTTGCAAGCCAAGGTCCGCAACGCCTTCGCAAAGAGCGGCGGCTACCTGATCTTGCGGCGCGTTCTTTTCCGGCTTGGCCGACAATATAATAGCGCCGAAAGTTTCGCGCCGCTCTGACACCACCCGGCGGGACCGTTTGTCCCATACACAAACGCTGTCATCGCGCATGGCCGCGCCAAAATGCGTCACCACATCCGCCGCCGTTAAAGGTGCTGCCAATCGCACCGCCGCCTCGCGCGGGTTGCCGTCCAATTCACCAATCGCCAGCCATTCCTCGCCCGCGAGCGCGTCATCAAGGGGCAGCACCGCCCCTTTGCCAGACGCCATCAAATAGCGCGCGCCATGATCCGGCCCGCCCCCTTTGCGCCGCCGCGCGATCCGGTCGGGAAAGCCCGTGGCCAACAGCACACCTAAATGCGCGAGTGTTTGATCGGGTTTCGGCTTAATCCGCGCAAGCGCTTCTTTCGCACCCCGATCCCCGCGTTTGCGAAAAGCGGCCAAGCGTTTGCCCAAAGCGCGCTCATTTAACAAAGTGGGATCACGCGCCTCTAACAGCGCGGCCAGCTCTACCGCCGTGGTTCCCCACCCAAACGCGGCGCCCTTATGAACCATATGCGCCAGCCTTGGGTGAAACGGCGTGCCTGCCAGTTTGCGTCCATGCGCCGTGATCCCAAGCGCCTCATCAAGTGCGCCGAAATCGCGCAGCAACGCCCGCGCCGCATCCAAAGCGCCCGCAGGGGGCGGCGTCAGGAACCGCAGCTCGCTTGCATCCCGCACGCCCCATTGCGCCAACTCAAGGGCAAGCCCCAGCAAATCATCATCCGTAATCGCCACGGGCGGAAACCCGGCCAAACCGCCTTCTTCGCCCTTGGTCCACATGCGATAACACACGCCCGTTGCCACACGCCCCGCGCGCCCTTGGCGCTGTGTCGCCTCGGCCTTGGTCACGCGCTCTGTCACCAGCCGGTTCATGCCCGAGCCGGGATCAAACCGCGCCCGACGCGCCAAGCCGCCATCCACCACAACCCGCACATCTGGGATCGTAAGCGACGTCTCGGCAATCGCTGTGGCCAGCACCAGCTTGCGCTTGGCCCCACTTGGCGGCTTAAGCGCGGCCAATTGCGCCTTGAACGGGAGCGCCCCATAAAGGGGCGCGATCTCTAGCTCTGGCAAGCGCGTGGACAACTGGCGCTGCACCCGCGCAATTTCACCGGCACCGGGCAGAAACGCTAGAATACTGCCTGCGTAATCGCCCGTTGCCGTTTCACGCACCGCCGTTTCGATCAAATTGGCAGCCGCGTCTTCAAATCGCGGACCGCGGCCCCGTCCCTTGCCGCCTGCCCCGCGCCACGGCGCATCCAACCAGCGCGTTTCAACCTCAAAGCTGCGCCCTTCAGCGGCCACCACTGGCGCATCCCCTAAAATGCCTGCAACGGCGGCTGTATCAAGCGTCGCGGACATCACCACGATCTTTAGATCAGGGCGCAGCGCCGCTTGCACATCCAATGCCAGTGCCAAGCCCAAATCCGCATGCAAAGACCGTTCGTGAAACTCATCAAAGATCAAACAGCCGATGTCCGAAAGTTCCGCATCGCTTTGGATCATGCGGGTCAAAATGCCCTCGGTCACCACCTCGATCCGTGTGGTGCTAGAGGTCTTGCGCTCACCACGCATGGCATAGCCAACGCTTTTGCCAACCTCCTCGCCCCGCTCTTGAGCAATCCTTGTGGCAGAGGCGCGCGCCGCCACCCGGCGCGGCTCTAACATGACGATCTTGCCCGACACGAGCCCGGCCTCATCCAGAAACGCAGGCACGCGCGTGGTCTTACCCGCCCCGGGGGGCGCATGTAGAACAACATTTGAAGAAGCTGCTAAAGCGGCCTGCAACTCCGGCAAGGCTGCATCAATAGGAAGGGCAACGCGCGACCGCGTCATAGAAGAACCCAGCTAGTTGCGACGCACCGCTTGCGCCGTTCCCCAAGAGGTCGTCGCCGCAAAGCGTGATACCCGCCAAACATCCGGCTTGATCTCTGAATATTGCAAACGGAACGGAAACACCGTGCGCTCTGCCAATTGCGCGCCGGTAAAGCCTGCAATTCGCGTATAGTTCCCGGTGCAAGTCACAACGCCATCAGGCGTGTCTGCGTCATTCTTTAGACGCACACCCGCAACCCGGTTGCCTTCAAAGATACGGAAATTATGCGCACAAAGGTCTTTGCCCGCCACATCGCCAAGCAAGACCCAAGCCGCCGTGATCGGGTCCAGCACATTTGACAGCGACTTCGGGTCTACATCTGTCGGCTGTGCCGCGCGCGGTGGCGTGCGCACGACCGAAACAGGCCCGCCGTCTTCATATGTGATATCCACTTGAGCAAACTGGCGGCGCTGATCAAAGCGGCCACGGAATACGCCGGGGCGATACCGCCCATTGACCCGCTCGCCAATCACCGCACCTGAATAGCGCGTCGCAATGAAACTGCCGAAAAACCCACGCGAGCCCATGACCCCTTGGATTTTGTATTGATCGCCCTCGTCCCGGCTTTCAAACTTAACTTCGCCCACCCGAAAGCCGCGAATGAATACATCGAAAGATAGGGACTCTGCATCCGCTTGCTGTGGGGCGGCGACCCAAAACATCATAGTAAACAGGGCAGCAAAGGCACCGTGCCAGCCTAACCGCGAAATTCTATTCACCATTGCGTACCGCCCTACACTTATTTTTTGTTAGGCAAACGGCCCTTGCACGACAAAATCAAACTACATTAATACCGTGTTTACCCACGTGAAAGCGGACCGTCAAATTGGTATCCTCAGAAATAAGCCTTCTTGCCCAAAGAATTCGTGATCGTGATCGCCGTGCCTTGGCGCGCGCGGTGACTTTGGTCGAATCTTCGCGGTCTGATCACCAAGACCAAGCCCGCGCGCTTTTGACCGATTTGCGCGCCAATCAAAGCGCGTCTGCCAGCAAATCCCTGCGCGTTGGTCTGACCGGCACGCCAGGCGTGGGGAAATCGACTTTCATCGAAGCGCTTGGCCTGCATCTTTGTGACGCCGGGCATCGGGTCGCAGTTTTGGCGGTTGATCCGTCGTCCCAGCGGTCCGGCGGGGCCATTCTTGGGGACAAAACCCGGATGCCCGATTTGTCCCGGCGCAAAGACGCCTTTATCCGCCCATCGCCCTCGCGTGACACGCTTGGGGGCGTGGCCGCTCATACGCGCGCTGTGATTGAACTATGCGAAGGGGCCGGATTTGACATCATCTTGGTGGAAACCGTCGGCGTGGGCCAATCGGAAACCGCCGTCGCCGAGCTAACAGATATATTCACCCTGCTCATCGCGCCGGGGGGCGGCGATGAATTGCAAGGCGTGAAGCGCGGCATCATGGAATTGGCCGACTTGGTGCTGGTCAACAAAGCCGACGGCGAAACCCGCAATGTTGCGATCCGCACCGCCGCTGACTATGCGGGCGCTTTGCGTTTGCTGCGCCGTCCGCGCCACACACCAGACGGGTTTCCCAAAGCGCTGACGATTTCCGCGGTTGAAGGCGATGGGTTGAGCGAGGCTTGGGCAGAAGTGCAAACTCTAGCTACCTGGCGCAAAGAACGAGGCATCCTTGATGCCCGACGCGCCGCGCAAGCCTCTACCGCGTTTGAACGCGCGCTGGACAC
>CAZBBZ010000317.1:0-3945 GCA_964489925.1 uncultured Rhodobacterales bacterium | reverse complement strand
CAGCATTCAGTCGAACTTCGAAGCGGCTGGCGGTTCGGTCACGATTTCTGTGCCTCACGAAGACGGTAAAGGTGACTATTCCGCTGAAGTCGGCTCGCTGGCGGCTGCTGGAGGCGAAATCCTCGTGGTTGCGGGTTACCTCGATCAGGGCGGCAAAGGCATCATTGAAAGCTCGCTTGATACAGGCGCGTTTGATACGTTCTTTTTGCCGGATGGCATGATCGGTGACAGCCTGCCTGCGGCGATTGGCGATGCGCTGAACGGGTCGATGGGAACAGTTCCCGGCACAGACAGCCCCGGTGCGGCCGCCTTTACGGAAATGGCTGAAGCGGCCGGGTTTAAGAATGGTCCGTTTGCATCCGAAAGCTATGACGCGGCAGCATTGATGATGCTGGCGATGGCGAAAGCGGGATCGGATGACAGTTCGGCCTACAAAGGTGAAATGATGGCCATTGCCAACGCACCGGGCACGCAGATTTTCCCCGGTGATCTGGCCAAAGCGCTAGAATTGATCGCAGCGGGCGAGGACGTTGATTACGTTGGTGCCTCTGCGGTGGAGCTGATCGGGCCGGGCGAAAGCGCTGGTAACTACCGCGAAATCCTTGTGGATGGTGGCGAAAACACCACCGCTTCATTCCGCTAAGGTTTTGATTTAGCTGAAATAACGGCCTCCGGTACCGCCGGGGGCCGCTGCTTGCCCAAGGATCGCGCCACCCATGATAAGATGTGAAGACGTGCATATGCATTTCGGCGGCATCCGCGCTGTGGATGGCACGTCGATTGAAATCGCGAAAGGCTCCATTACTGGGCTGATTGGCCCCAATGGGGCGGGCAAAACCACGCTGTTTAATTGCATTGCAGGTGCTTACCGCCCCACATCTGGGCGGATTTTTCTGGATGATGAAGATGTGACCGGCCTCAGCCCGCATGAGCTGTTTGGCAAAGGTCTTTTGCGCACGTTTCAGATCGCGCATGAGTTTTCGACCCTGACCGTGCGCGAAAACCTGATGATGGTCCCGGGCGATCAACTGGGCGAAACCATGTGGTCCGCTTGGACCAAAGGCCGCGCATGGCGCGCGCAAGAAAAAGAGGTCCGTGCAAAGGCCGATGAGGTGATGGAGTTCTTGGAAATCACCCATGTGGCCGATGAACGGGCAGGGAACCTTTCGGGGGGGCAAAAAAAACTGCTGGAACTTGGCCGCACCATGATGGTGGAAGCCAAGATCGTGTTTCTGGATGAAGTCGGGGCGGGCGTGAACCGCACGCTGCTTGGCACGATTGCGGGCGCGATTGAGCGGCTGAACCGCGAGCGTGGCTACACGTTTTGCATGATCGAACACGACATGGATTTCATTTCCCGCCTTTGCGATCCGGTGATTGTGATGGCCGAAGGCAAGGTGCTGACCACTGGCTCGCCCGATGAGGTGCGCGCAAATGAGGATGTGATCGAGGCTTATTTAGGCACAGGTCTAAAGAACAAGAAACCCAAAGCAGAGGTGGGCGCATGACGGCCTATCTGAGTGCGTCGAACATGACGGGTGGTTATGGTGGCGCGGATATTCTGCATGACACGACGATCACCGTTGAAAAGGGCGAAATCGCCGTGATCGTTGGCCCCAACGGGGCGGGCAAATCCACGGCGATGAAAGCGGTCTTTGGCATGCTTGATCTGCGCGAAGGCGTGGTCAGTCTTGACGGGCAGGACATCACGGCCATGTCGCCCCAAGACCGAGTTGGCATCGGCATGGGGTTCGTGCCGCAAACCAACAATGTGTTTAAGGGCATGAGCGTGCAAGAAAACCTAGAGATGGGTGCGTTCATCCGCGATGACGACTTTGCGCCGACCATGGCCCAAGTGTTCGACTTGTTCCCGATCCTAAAAGAAAAGCGCCGCCAGCCTGCGGGGGAATTATCCGGCGGGCAACGCCAGCAAGTTGCCGTGGGCCGTGCGCTGATGACCCAGCCTAAGCTGTTGATGCTGGATGAACCGACTGCGGGCGTGTCGCCGATCGTGATGGACGAGTTGTTTGATCGTATCTTGGAAGTGGCGGCCTCTGGCATCGCGATCCTCATGGTGGAACAAAACGCGCGCCAAGCGCTGAATATCGCGGATCATGGTTTTGTCATGGTTCAAGGGCGCAACGCTTATACCGGCACCGGGGAAGAGCTTCTGGCCAACCCCGAGGTGCGCCGCTCTTTCCTTGGAGGATAGCCATATGAGAACCTTAACGTTTACGATTTGTTTGCTGATGAGCGTGAGTGCGGCGCAGGCACGCGATTTCACCTGTAATTTCACCACCGAGTGTTTTGATCTGGATGGCTGTAATGAGACTGCTTACGAATTGGAGCTGAACGAGGGCGTGCTAAGCGATGTGAACGGCGATCAAGAGGTCCGCATGATCGAGGAAGACGGCTTCGTTGTATTCGCGACCGGAAATCAGCAGCCTTTCACGTTGGTAACAATTACCGAATCTGAGGACGCGCGCATGACAATCGTTGATGGCGCGACGCCCTACACCATCGTTTACGGAGGCAGTTGTACCGCCAAATGACCGATGCCCTGAACGCCCTGATCCTGTTTTCCAACTTCGTGCTGGTCCCGGCTTCGGCTTACGGGGCGCAACTGGCGCTTGGGGCGCTGGGCGTTACGCTGATTTACGGCATCCTGCGCTTTGCCAATTTTGCGCACGGCGAATTGATGGCCTTTGGCACCATGGCGGTGATCCTAATCACTTGGGGGTTCCAAGCCATGGGCGTGACCCTTGGCCCATTGCCCACAGCGCTTTTGGCCTTGCCTTTTGGCATCCTGATTGCATGCGTTTTGGTGCTGGTTACCGACCGCTTTGTGTACCGCTTTTATCGCAGCCAACGGGCGGCGGGGATTGTGTTTGCCATGGTCTCGGTCGGGGTGATGTTCCTTTATAACGGGCTAACGCGCTTTGTGATTGGCCCGGACAACCAGCGCTTTGCAGATGGCGAAAAGTTCATCATCACCGCGCGGGAATTCAAAGCTTGGTCGGGTCTGAAAGAAGGGTTGGCGCTGAAATCTTCCACCGTTTTAACGTTGGTCATCACTGTGCTGGTCGTCGCAGCGCTGTTCTGGTTCTTGCAGCGCACCCGCACGGGCAAAGCGATGCGCGCTTATTCGGATAACGAGGACTTGGCGTTACTATCGGGCATCAACCCGGATCGCGTGGTGCTTTATGCGTGGTTGATCGCCGCAGCACTCGCGACCATTGCTGGCACGCTTTACGGGCTGGATAAATCTTACAAACCCTTTGTTTACATGCAGCTTTTGCTGCCCATATTTGCCGCGGCTATCATCGGGGGCATCGGCCACCCGGTTGGCGCCATCGCAGGCGGATTTATCATCGCCTTTTCCGAAGTGACCATCACTTATGCGTTCAAAAAGGTGTTCAAATACCTAACACCAGAGTGGCAGACCGAAGGCTTGGTCCAACTGCTTTCGGTCGAATATAAATTCGCCGTGTCCTTCATCATCCTTGTGTTGGTGCTGCTGGTGCGACCCACAGGCATCTTTAAGGGGAAAGTGCTATGAGCCTTCGCGCGCCGCTGATGTTTCTGGTCATGGGCTGCCTGTTTGCGCTGGTGGGGGCCACGCAAAGCTGGAACTTTGCCCTGTCGATCCTGCTTTATTCGCTGATTTCCGCGATCATGGCGCTGGGCGTGAATATGCAGTGGGGCTATGCAGGCATTTTCAACGTCGGCATCATGGGCTTTACGGCCTTGGGGGGCGTCGCTGCTGTTTTGGTTTCCATGCCCCCTGTGGGCGAGGCGTGGTCCGTCGGCGGGGCAGGGATCTTGCTCGCGGGGTTGGCTGTGGCGGTTGCGATTGGCGCGATTGTTTGGTGGCGCGGGCGCTCGCAGGGGCGCTTGCGCAACTTGGGTACGGCGGTGCTGGTTCTATTGGGCTATGTGGCGGCG
>CAZBBZ010000316.1:0-3959 GCA_964489925.1 uncultured Rhodobacterales bacterium | reverse complement strand
CAAGCCGAGGGTGATCGCCAAAGAGCCAATCGTTGTCTGAAAGCCGTGTCTCTAACTCAGCAAGATGCGACAGCGCCTTGGCTTGCTCTGTTTCGCGGTCTACGCCGTCATACCGATTGGGGTATTTATAGTGATCAAGGGCGGTTTTGAACGGGCCGTCGTTGGTGGCGATCAGCTGGCCCATGTCATCCGGCCCCTTTAGCCAGCCTTCTGGATCACGTTGATTAAGCGCCCAATACATTACGTCCAAGCTTTCCTCGATCACTACGCCATTGGGGACCACCACCACAGGCACGGTTCCCTTGGGGGATGCGTCGAGGAATTCAGGCGCTTTTTCGCGGAGCACAATCTCGCGCAGTTCGCAGGTGATCCCCGCGCTCGCAATCGCAAGCCGCGCGCGCATGGCATAGGGGCAGCGGCGAAAGCTATAGAGGATCGGAAGCGGCTTAGGCGACAAGGGCGTCGTCCTGCACGGCTGTGATCGTCGCGCCGACAATTTCGCCAATCGGTTGATCGCTGTCAAAATGGACTGGCGCAAACCCTTCGTTGCGCCCCATGCGCGGTGTTTCCATTAACACAGCCTCGGTTTGACCGATGCGGCTTTGCAGATAGCGGGTCACTTGGGTCTTACCGCTTGCGCGCAAAGTTGCGGCGCGGGACTTGCGGATTGCGCCATGCACTTGGGGCATTTTTGCGGCTGGCGTCCCCTCGCGCGGCGAATAAGGGAAGACATGCAGCCATGTAAGCCCGCAATCCTCCACCAATTTTGTGGAGTTTTCGAACATTTCATCGGTTTCAGTTGGGAAACCTGCGATAATATCCGCCCCAAATACCACATCCGGGCGGGCCGCGCGTACATCTGCACAAAAGGCAATGGCATCTTCACGCGAATGGCGGCGCTTCATGCGCTTTAGGATCATGTTATCACCCGCTTGCAGGCTAAGATGCAGATGCGGCATCAGACGTGGCGCAGCTTTGATCGCCTCGATCAATTCCGGGTCCGCTTCGATGCTGTCGATAGAGCTGATCCGCAAGCGGGGCAGGTCCGGCACCAGTTTCAAAATGCGCGTCACCAGATTGCCAAGGGACGGATGCCCCGGCAAATCCGCGCCCCAACTGGTCATGTCGACGCCGGTCAGCACAACCTCGTTAAAACCGCGATCCACCAACCGCTTGATCTGATCCACCACCACGCCCGCAGGCACGGACCGCGAGTTGCCGCGCCCATAGGGAATGATGCAAAAGGTGCAGCGATGATCGCAGCCGTTTTGCACCTGTACATAGGCGCGGGACCGCGTGCCAAAACCGTCGATCAAATGGCCAGAGGTTTCTTGCACCTCCATGATGTCAGTCACCAACACCGGGTCATTGCGGGTCTGCAAATTGGCCCAAGTTTCAGGCTGCATCTTTTCGGTATTGCCGATGACCCGATCAACTTCTGCCATCGCATTAAACCCGTTCGGGTCAATCTGAGCGGCACAACCCGTCACGATGATTTGCGCGTCCGGGTTTTCTGCGCGCAGCCGCCGGATACGCTGCTTGCCTTGGCGCACGGCCTCGCCAGTGACCGCGCAGGTATTAACGATCACGGCGTTTTCCACGCCTTGCGCCAGTTCCCGCATGGTTTGCGTTTCATAAGCGTTCAGGCGGCAGCCAAAGGTTTCAAACTTAGGCGCGCTCATTCAGGGGCTCGTCGCAAAAAGACTTGGGTCAAACTGCCCCTCAAAGACCTTTGCCGTGGGCCCCGTCATCCAAACCCCATCGTCGCGCCAGTCAATCGAAAGCCGCCCGCCATCCACATCCACATGCACTTTGCGATCCAAGCGCTCTTGGCGATGAAGCGCGACCACGGCCGCACAAGCACCAGAGCCGCACGCAAGCGTAATGCCAGTGCCCCGTTCCCACACCCGCATGCGGATATGATCCGGCGCCAATACTTGGCAAAATTCGACATTTGTTGCCTGCGGGAACAACCCGTGATGTTCCATAATCGCGCCGATCCCGGCGACATCCACCGCCTCTGCGTCCTCGATTGCAAAAACCATATGCGGGTTGCCCATACTGACCGCGCCTGGATTGCCATCAATGGGCAAGGCGCAGGTATCAACCTCTTGGGACAGCGGGATCTCGTCCCAATTCAGCTTGGGCGCACCCATGTTGACCGAAATCAACTCACCGAAACGCACCGCGCGCAGCTCGCCAAAATCTGTCCGCAGAACCGCTTGGTCCTGATTGGTTTCTTGGATAATCAGATCCGCTACACAACGCGTCGCATTCCCGCAAGCGCCAGAAACACTGCCGTCCCCGTTGTAAAAGGTGATTTTAGCATCGGCATCTGTGTGAGGTTCGATCAAGGCAAGCTGGTCAAACCCGACTCCACGATGGCGATCGCCAATGGCCTGCACGACCTCGGGCGAAAGCGCCAAAGGGGTTGTCCGCGCGTCCAGCACGACAAAGTCATTGCCCGCACCGTGCATCTTAAGAAACCGGCTTGGGAGGCTGTGTGAATTGTTGCTCATAGCGCTCATATATAAGCGCTTGGGCCAATAATCTAGTTGGCTTGGGGGTTGGGGTAAGACTTTCGCCCAATTCGCGTTGATATTTGCAAAGATTCCAACTTGACCAACGCCTTTAGTCACCATAAACCGAGCGCTCGCGTGGGCCCGTAGCTCAGTTGGTAGAG
Organism: uncultured Rhodobacterales bacterium; assembly: GCA_964489925.1. Classification (GTDB taxonomy): domain Bacteria; phylum Pseudomonadota; class Alphaproteobacteria; order Rhodobacterales; family Rhodobacteraceae; genus CAYLLD01. Next base: position 1,276 of record CAZBBZ010000316.1, on the reverse strand, counting down.
CAACTGACTTTTAATCAGTGGGTCACAGGTTCGAATCCTGTCGGGCTCACCAATTTTTTCAACGGCTGCAAGATACCCGCCTTAAGGCGCGGCACCCATTGGGCTAGTCTTGCTCCGCGCGAGTGGTAGGTTTTTACGCCGCCATTGACGCCCACCGGCTTTGTACTTCTAGTCAGGGACTTTTCGTGAAATGTCCGCAAACAGTTTCCCGTAGTATTCTTGCCCTTTGGCCGACAAGTGTATCCAATCCACGTAGTGTTCAGCAGTCAATTTTGGATAAACTACGGGAAGCCCCGAAGCCTCGATGGTTTCTCTGAGCAGAATTCCGTTGGCAGTTTCTTGTTCATTGAGTTCGGGGTGAACCACAACAACTACGGCGGGCACTTGGTTACTTGCGCTTTGTAATAGCTGCTGAACCGCCTTGATCCCATTTGCGCGGTCACTCTGTGTAGGGGCGGGCTTTTTTGGGCGTGGCCAAATCCGAACCGACAGGCGCTTGGCGGTGTAGTCAAAAAAATATGCGAGCATACTCAATGGAGGCTCTGTTACCCCGTGTTGTACGATACCAAGCGGTAAATCGACCAAATCGTGAGTGCTCATAACTAAAATGGCGACGTCAGCATCAAACCAACCGAAGCGTTCAAAAAAGGCTACCTGATTGGCTGGTCCCCAAGACCCTGCTGAAACATTGCCAACCCAACAATTAAGCTGCGATGCGGCCAAAGCAGTTCCGACTTGCCGCTGGTCTAGCTTAAACGTGGATTCAAAAACAACACTATCCCCAACCACAATTGTTCGTGGACAGGTCTTGACTGCTGGAATTTCTGGCGCTCGCATTGAGTTCGAATTGACCAAAATTCGGCTGCCAAGGCGGTTGTATTGGCCGGGGCTGGATAGTATTCAATTTTGTCATCAGCAATAAGAACTAAGGGATGATAAAAGCCACGAAGTAACAGTTCTCCGGCAATCAAAAGCGCAATAATGACGATAATGACAATACGCATTTTTATGGCTCTATGTAAGATGGCGCGCAGCCAAAGATTTTTTTGAATATGTACTTTCTCGAAAGACTGACAGCATCCCTCGGGTTTAGCAACGAAAGGTTTTGCTGTTACGAAACCCGTCACCAAATTTGATTTCCGCCTTGTGCCGGAACTCAGCCAAAGGCGTATTTGTCGTTGCTTGCTTGAAAATGAGTGTTCTTAAGTGCGGCGGAATCACGCGGCAAAAGGGGGCAAAGCAGTCCTGTTTAGAACTTTTCTACTTCACCCCCCTT
>CAZBBZ010000315.1:0-3965 GCA_964489925.1 uncultured Rhodobacterales bacterium | reverse complement strand
AAATCACTTGGTCCAGCTTGCCCAACTCGCGCGCCGTGTTCACCGTCAGCACTGCTGCGCGTTCATTGCCGTTATGTACAATTTCAAACGCGGATTTACAGGTCTCGCACAAGCAGATGATCTGATCGTCGGGCAGCGCGGAATGCCCGCCGTTGATATGCCCAATCACATCCGTGCCAGTTTCAATCACCATATCCGCGTCAATCAAGCCCGATCCGGGGATCGACGGCCCGCCTGTATGGATCGTTGATTGCATCCCATATTTGCGCGCCCAATCGACCATCTGATTGGCGGTTTTGCCGTCCTTGACCGTGCCGAGCCCAACTTCGCCCAGATATTTGACGCCCGCATCGGCCATGTCCTTAAAGTCTTGCTCGACCATGCCATGTTCGATCACAGGCGCTCCTGCGTGAACCTTTACACCAGAGGGGCGGAAGTTTTCGTACCAGCGCTGGGCGGCAATCGACATGGCCTTTAGGCCAACGATGTCTTTCGGGCGGCCCGGCATGTGGACCTCTCCGGCAGAAATCATCGTGGTCACGCCGCCATGCAAGGTGCTGTCGATCCAATGCAGCTGTTGTTGGCGCGGGGTATAATCGCCCACCACCGGATGCACATGGCTGTCGATCAAGCCCGGCGCAAGCGTCACCCCATGGGCATCGACGATACTGGTCGCATCATCGCAATCCATATCAGCCTCGCGGCCCCAATCCGCGATCTTGCCGTCAATCGCGACGAGACAATCACCATCTTCAATCGGCGCTTCCAGCTTACCCGACAGGATTTGACCAATGTTCTTGATAACGAGCTTTTCCATGATCTCTCCGAACGGCGCTACAACTTGGTTTTCGAATACTCAAAGGTTTGCGCCGCTGCCGTCAAGAGCCGCTTTTAGGCAAATGATATAGCCACAGAGCCAAAGGGACCGAAATCAGCGTCAATGTGCGTGCCGCTTGGACATTCTATCGGCGCAATGAACGAACCCGACAGCACAGTTTGCCCCGCCTCGAACCTTTGGCCATAGGTTTCCATGCGCTGCGCTAGCCACAACACGGATGCAACCGGATCATCCAGCACCGCCGCCCCCAAACCAGTGGCCACCACTTCATCATTGGCACGCAGGATCGCGCCCGTCCACCGCAAGTTGAACGCTTGCGGGTCATGGCGTTCCGCCCCCAACACGATCCCCGCATTGGCCGCATTATCGGCCACGGTGTCAAAGATCACGCGGGACTGCCCGCTTGCGGGGTCGCGGCGCATAACACGGGTATCTAAGATTTCCAGCGAGGGCGCTACATAGTCAGTGGCCGCCAAGACATCCGCGCGGCTCGCATTGGCGGGGATGGTATCTTTGAGCACAAAGGCGATTTCTGCTTCTACGCGCGGCGCGATGAAACGGCCCATAGGCACAGTGCCGCCCGTTTCAAACAGCATATCATCATACAGCACGCCGCTATCTGGCGTTGAAATCCCCAGCGCGTCTTGCATGATTTTCGAGGTCAGCCCGATCTTCCAGCCCATGATCGACCGCCCTGCCGCCAGCTTTTTGGCAATCTGCGCTTTCTGGATCGCATAGGCCTCATCCAACGTGATGCCGGGGAATTGCAGACTAATCAGCCCGATCTGCTGGCGCGTGACCTCGGCCTGCAACAGCGCGGCGGCGGTCGCCTGAATATCCGCATCACTAAGGCTCATGTTTCGTCCCCGACCCCGTTGCGCAAAATGCCAATGCCGCTCGCTTCGACCTCGATCACATCGCCGGGCTTTAGCCAGATAGGTGGGTCGAACCGCGCCCCTGCCCCTGTTGGTGTGCCGCAAACGATCACGTCACCGGGCATGAGCGTGGTGAAAGTGGACACGTAATTCACGATGTAGCGGAAATCATACATCATGCGCGAGGTGCGATCCTCTTGCCGGACCTCGCCGTTGACGCGGGTTTGCAGGTGAATATCGTCAAGCTGGCTGGCGTCTTTGAACGGCACAATCCACGGGCCAATTGCGCCCGATTGATCCCAGTTCTTGCCTTGGGTGACGTTGAACTTCGCGTGCCGCACCCAGTCGCGAATAGTGCCTTCGTTGCATAGGGTCAGCGCGGCGATATGGTCATAGGCATCGGCCTCTGCGATCCGTCGCCCTTCCTTGCCGATCACGATCGTCACTTCGCCCTCATAATCCAACTGCTCGCTTTCCGGTGGGCGCAGAAGGTTCTGCTCATGCCCCGTAAAACTGCGCGGGAAGCGAATGAATAGCGAAGGGCGCGCCCCTGCGGATTTGCCGTCTTTGTATTCCGCGTTGCGATCCGGGAAGTTCACGCCCACGCAAATGATCTTTTCTGGGCGCGCCATGGGGATCAGGAAGGTCACATCGGTTTCAGCATAATCCGGCGCGCGACCTGCGCCCGCTGCGATCAGCTCATCCAAGGCGCCCGCCAAGAGCGCGCTTTGCAAATCGTCAAACTGACCCGAAAAGGTCGCGGTCAGATCAACAATGCCATCATCGCGCACCAACCCAAAACGGGTCGCATCATCGGCGTGAAACGCGGCCAAACGGGGAGGAAGTTCTGTCATCGTTTACTCATCCTAAAGTCATGGCCTAAAATCATGGCGCCACAATCGGCGTGGCCTTCATATCGCTGTCACTCACATCAACACCTTCAAAGACGGACCCGTGTTTGAACCAGCTTTCAGGCGCCGCCGCCCCCCAAAGCGTCTGGCGCTGCGGGTCTTGCAGATCCCATTTGATCGCTTCGTGATCCGGGTCGATGGTCTGATAGTCCGAGCAATAAATTTCAATTCGATGCCCGTCGGGATCAAGAATATAGAGAAAGAACGCATTGGAAATGCCATGCCGACCGGGGCCGCGTTCGATATTGGCGACATAGCCCGTGGTGGACATCAGATCGAGCAGATCAATGATGTTCAGCGGCGTTGGCACCCAAAACGCGATGTGATGCAGGCGCGGGCCAGTCCCGTTGGTAAAAGCGATATCATGCACGCCCCCCTTGCGGTGGGTCCAAGCGGCCCAGAGGCGACCGCTCTCGGCGTCCTCGGTATATTCCGTGACGCGAAAGCCCATCTGCCCCCAAAAATCGACCGATTGATCCACGTCCGGCACGAAACAGTTGAAATGGTCGATCCGCAGGGGTTTGACGCCTTTATAAAGCGCGTATTTCTGGTGGATGGTCGCCAATCGATCCATCTGGAAATAAAACTCTATCGGCGCTCCAAAGTTATCGCGGGTGCGCAAACTGCGCCCTTGATAGGGTCGCTCTACCCAAGCAACCTCGTGACCCTTTGCCGCGAACCAGTCATAGGCCTTGTCGAGCTCTTCTTCCGCAAACACTTTGAACGCCAACGCGCGCACATTTGGATCGCCTTGTTGCAAAATAACTGAATGATGGCCCCGTTCTTCCATCGCGCGCAAATAAATCTGGTCCTCATCCTCATCCGTGACCTGCATCCCCAATGTGTCCACGTAAAACGCACGCGAGGCGGCAAGATCACTGCAGCCGAGCGTCACATGGCTTAGGCGAATAATGTTGAAGGGTGGGTGCAGAACGGGCGCTGGAATGGGCATCTGTCGGGTCCGTCTATTTGGCGAGTTTCGGGGTTTTATGCGGCGCGCGCGGGAAGCAGACGTTGACCGTTTCCATGTAGAAATCGAACGACCAATCCCCTCCATCGCGCCCGATGCCGCTAGATTTCACGCCCCCAAAGGGCGTCGGCAAATGGCGGGTGTTTTCCGAGTTCACCCACATCATGCCCGCCTCTAACTGGTCGGTCATACGGATCGCCCGGTTCAAATCGTTGGTCCAAAGATAGGCGGCCAAGCCGTAGTTCGTGTTATTGGCAATCGCCAAAGCCTCGGCCTCATCCTCAAAGGGGATCGCGGTCAGCACGGGGCCAAAAATTTCTTCTTGTGCAATCACCATGTCGTTGGTCGCATCCGTGAACAGCGTCGGGGCG
>CAZBBZ010000314.1:0-3986 GCA_964489925.1 uncultured Rhodobacterales bacterium | reverse complement strand
AAGCCAGACCGCGGGATGGCGATCCGATCTAGACTGCTCGCACTTTATGCCAGCCAAGTCTTCCTTCATAACAACCGCAGAGCCTGCCGAGAAAGATCGCCAGCCCGTCTGGGCGGTCTGGCGATGGTGCGGGCGGGCTAAAGCCCTTGTTCCCGCACTTGGGTGCTTCGTTTCTTATTTGCGTCCCTTGGAGCCTAATAGGGCAGACCCACATAATTCTCCGCCAGCACGGTTTGCGCCGCGACAGAATTTTCCAGATACTCCAGTTCCGCTTCCTGCATCCGCTGTTCAAAGTTGGTTTGACTTGGGAAGCGGTGCAACTGCGTGGTCATCCACCAAGAGAACCGCTCTGACTTCCAGACCCGCGCCAGCGCTTTGGCCGAGTAGTTTTCAACCCCGTGATCGTCCCCACCGTAATGCTCAACCAGCGCGTGATAAAGGTAATGCACATCCGACACCGCAAGGTTCAAACCCTTTGCCCCCGTGGGTGGAACGATATGCGCCGAATCCCCGCAAAGGAACAGACGTCCCCATCGCATTGGTTCCGCCACGAAAGACCGCAGCGGCGCGATTGATTTTTCAATCGTTGGCCCGGTGACAATCGTGTCAGCGGCCTCTTGGGGGATACGGCGGCGCAACTCGTCCCAAAAGCGGTCATCGCTCCAAGCCTCAATCGGATCATCGACGGGTGCTTGCACGTAATAGCGCGACAAATCAGAGCGGCGCATGGAACACAGCGCGAAACCACGTTCGTGATTGGCATAAATCAATTCGTCACTAACAGGGGGTGTTTCAGACAAGACGCCAAGCCAACCAAACGGATACACCCGTTCGAACTCTTTCAAAACCGATGCTGGGATAGATTTGCGGCTGACCCCATGAAACCCGTCACAGCCCGCAACCCAATCGCAATCAATGCGATGTTCGGTGCCGTCCTTGGTATAGGTGACATAGGGCGCGTTGCTGTCCAGATCATGGGGCTGCACGCCATCTGCATCGTGGATAATCACCCCGCCAGCCGCTTCACGGGCTTCGTATAGGTCTGTGGTCACTTCCGTTTGGCCATAGACCATGACCTTTTTGCCGACCAAATCGCCAAAGGGGATGCGAAAGCCACGATTGGAATGGGCAAGATATGTGCCGTCATGAGGCTGACCTTCGGCATCCATACGCGCATGAACGCCCGCTTCGCGCAGCATTTCAACCGTGCCCCATTCTAGCACGCCTGCACGGATGCGCGACAGAACATAGTCCCTGTCTTTACGTTCCAGAACAACCGTATCGATTCCTTTGTTATGCAAGAGCTGGGACAACAGGAGGCCAGAAGGCCCACCACCAATGATGACAACTTGGGTGCGCATGTGCGTAATGCTCCTACAAAAGATCGTGATGCGGGTTAAACGTTAACTTGGTTAACAATCTAGCACTGCATTGGCAATAGACCAGACAAAGCGCGCGAAATGACCAGATGCGCGTGGGGAATTAGGCAAACTTGCCATAATTCTACAGTATTTTAGCCTGAAATGCGCGCCAGATTGGTAACAATTCGATGCGATGCTGCAGTGCATAGCTGCTATGCAACCTCGTTAACTTGATGTAGAGGCGGCGGCGTGCCAAGGCGCGCGTCGGGGTCTTTAACTACTAAACAGAGAAAAAGCTACGTCATGAGTATTTCCAATCTTGCACCAGTTCCAGAACTGTACGTGCCATTTGATTCTGCCGAAAAAGAAAAAATTAGAGCAGCAGATTTGCCGTCGATCGATCTAAAGCCACGACAAATTTGCGATCTAGAGTTGTTGATGAACGGCGGCTTTTATCCTCTGAACGGTTTTTTGAACAAAGCTGATTACGACGGTGTTGTTGAAAATATGCGCATGGCAGACGGCGCGCTTTGGCCGATGCCGATCAATTTGGACGTGAGCGAAGATGTTGCGGCGGACCTAAAGGTTGGCCAAGAAGTTGCGCTTCGTGACCAAGAAGGTGTGATTCTTGCCACCCTCACGATCGAGGACAAATGGAACCCAGATCGCACCAATGAGGCGGTCAAGGTGTTCGGGTCTGACGATATAGCACATCCAGCAGTGAATTTTCTAATCAATCAGTGCGACCCGGTTTACCTGGGCGGCGCCATCAAGGGCATTCAACCGCCTGTGCATTATGATTATCGCGCCCGTCGCGACAGCCCTAATGAGCTGCGCAGCTATTTCCGCAAAATGGGTTGGCGCCGTATCGTGGCCTTCCAAACGCGCAACCCGCTGCACCGCGCGCACCAAGAACTGACGTTCCGCGCGGCCAAAGAAGCCCAAGCGAACTTGTTGATCCACCCGGTTGTGGGCATGACCAAGCCGGGCGACATTGATCACTTTACGCGCGTTCGTTGTTACGAAGCGGTGCTTGATAAGTACCCATCGGCGACAACGCACCTTAGCCTATTGAACTTGGCGATGCGCATGGGCGGCCCTCGTGAAGCGGTTTGGCACGGTTTGATCCGTAAGAACCACGGCTGTACCCATATGATTATTGGCCGTGATCACGCTGGGCCGGGGTCAAATTCGCAAGGCGAAGATTTCTACGGCGCATATGACGCGCAAGAGCTGTTCAAAGAGCATGAAGAAGAAATCGGCGTTGAAATGGTCGATTTCAAGCACATGGTTTATGTGCAGGAAAAGGCGCAATACTTCCCTGCCGATGAGGTCGAGAAGGATTGGACGGTTCTGTCAATTTCTGGCACCGAATTGCGTCGTCGTTTGGCTGAAGGCTTGGATATCCCAGAGTGGTTTTCCTATCCCGAAGTGGTCAAAGAACTACGCCGCACCCGTCCACCCAAAGCTCAGCAAGGCTTTACGGTGTTCTTCACTGGTCTGTCAGGTTCCGGCAAGTCCACCATCGCCAATGCTTTGATGGTCAAGCTGATGGAAATGGGCGGTCGCCCAGTGACGCTTCTTGATGGGGATGTGGTTCGTAAGAACTTGTCGTCCGAATTGGGCTTTTCCAAAGAGCATCGCGACCTGAATATCCTGCGCATTGGCTATGTGGCGTCAGAAATCACGAAAAACGGTGGGATCGCGATTTGTGCGCCTATCGCGCCTTACACAACGACGCGTCGTGCGGTGCGTGAAGGCATCGAAGGCTATGGGTCATTCGTAGAAGTGCATGTGGCGACCTCGCTTGAAGAATGTGAACGTCGTGATCGCAAAGGGCTTTATAAGCTGGCGCGCGCGGGCAAGATCAAGGAATTCACAGGTATTTCCGACCCTTATGAGGTGCCAGAAAACCCAGAATTGCGGATCAACACTGAATCCGTGGACGTGGACAACTGCGCGCATCAGGTTTTGCTGAAGCTTGAATCAATAGGCCTGATTGGCGGCGACTCTTAAGACGTTCGACAGACGGTCGAACTGTTACAAACATCGTCCTTGCGTCCTATTGTGATGCAAGGACACATCAATGCTGTATTTTTAGCACCTTTTGCTTTGAATTAGCATAAACATCTCCTCATTACCTTGATGCAAAAGGCCGATTAGTGTCTTTTAATGAAAAAATGAGGATAATCAGATGCGCATTCTCGCAGCACTAGCCCTGTTGTCTTTGGCGGCATGCCAAAGTGGGGGACCGAGCACAGGCAATATTTTAGGTGGTGGTACCGAAAATATTACGTCCACAGCAAAAACTAATTACATCGTTGTAGAGCCCGATGCGGGCCTTGCAGTCCAAATTTCGGCGTCCCGCCAAACCAGCGACATCACGCGGTTTTTGTCAAAGGGCAATGCAGCGCCTGTCGTCATCGGCACTGGCGATGTTCTGAATATTTCGATCGTCAGCACGTCTGAATCGGGTTTCATCGACTTTTCACAGTCTTCAGTGTCTCCGATTTCAACAACAACCCTACCGCCACAAACGGTTGGGTCTGACGGCAACGTAAATGTTCCACCGATCGGACGTTTGTTGGCCCGCGGCAAAACAGTTCAGCAATTCGAAACCTTCAT
>CAZBBZ010000313.1:0-3996 GCA_964489925.1 uncultured Rhodobacterales bacterium | reverse complement strand
GCGTTGAATATGACACAATAGAAGTTTGTGTGGCCTGGGAAGCATAGTCTTGGGCCAACATCAACAAGTATGGCCTTTTATTTAAGAGCCTAAATGAGTAGCCGTACTACTTTACCCAATCAAAACCGATTACGGGGAATGAGGAACAGAAATGAGCGGTTTTAAGAAAATTCTTGTAGCGAACCGAGGCGAAATTGCCATCCGGATCATGCGAGCAGCTAATGAGCTGAAGAAGAAAACCGTCGCGATTTATGCCACTGAAGACAAACTAAGCTTGCACCGTTTCAAGTCAGATGAAGCCTATCTAATAGGCGAAGGACTTGGCCCGGTTGAAGCGTACCTCTCAATCCCAGAAATCATCCGCGTGGCGCAGGAATGCGGCGCTGACGCCATACATCCCGGTTATGGGCTTTTGTCAGAAAACCCAGAGTTTGTTGAAGCTTGCCAGAAAGTGGGCATCACCTTTATCGGACCGCAGGCCAAAACAATGCACTTGCTTGGCGATAAAGCCTCGGCACGTCGTGCCGCGATTGCAGCGGATGTGCCAGTTGTGCCGGCCACTGATATTCTGCCCGAAGACGAGGATGCGATCAAAAAGGCGGCGGCCGATGTGGGCTATCCCTTGATGCTAAAGGCCTCTTGGGGTGGCGGCGGGCGTGGGATGCGCCCCATCATGGATGAAAGTGACTTGATCGAAAAGGTCAACGAAGGACGGCGTGAAGCCGAAGCTGCTTTTGGGAACGGCGAGGGGTTCCTAGAGCGTCTAATATTGAGAGCGCGCCATGTTGAAGTGCAAATCCTTGGCGATACCCATGGCGAGATTATGCATTTGTGGGAGCGCGACTGCTCGGTGCAACGTCGCAACCAAAAGGTCGTAGAGCGCGCGCCAGCGCCCTATCTGACGCAAACTCAGCGCGAAGACCTGTGCGAGACGGCGTTGCGACTGGCGCGCAGTGCCAATTACGAATGCGCGGGCACGGTCGAATTTCTCATGGATATGGACACGGAGGAGTTCTTTTTTATCGAAGTGAACCCCCGCGTTCAGGTGGAGCATACCGTCACTGAAGAAGTGACTGGCATCGACATTGTGCGGGCCCAGATTCTAATCGCAGAAGGCGCCTCGCTAGAAGAGGCGACGGGTGCCGCCAAACAATCGGATGTTGAGCTACGCGGTCATGCCATTCAGTGCCGCGTTACCACCGAAGACCCGCGTAACAACTTCATCCCTGACTATGGTCGTATCACCGCTTATCGGGGTGCAACCGGCCACGGCATTCGTCTCGATGGTGGCACTGCCTATTCTGGCGCTGTGATTACACGGTTCTATGACAGTCTTTTAGAAAAGGTCACCGCTTGGGCCCCGACCGAAGATATGGCCATCGCCCGTCTTGATCGCGCGTTGCGAGAGTTTCGTATTCGCGGTGTCTCAACCAACATTGCGTTTGTTGAGAACCTGCTACAGCACCCATCGTTTTTAGATAACACCTACCACACCAAGTTCATCGATCAGGCGCCAGAACTGTTCGACTTTAAGAAGCGCCGCGACCGGGCAACGAAAGTACTGACTTACATCGCGGATGTTTCGGTCAACGGTCATCCCGAAACAAAAGACTACGCCAAGCCCGCGACCCTTGATATGCCGCAGCCTCCCGAATTGGCGGCACGTTCGCCGGCTCCGGGCACAAGAGATCTGCTAGAAGAGCATGGGGCCGAGGCTTTGGCGCAATGGGTGTTGGATCAGGACCGCGTTCTGATCACAGACACCACCATGCGCGACGGGCATCAGTCACTGATCGCAACCCGCATGCGCTCAATCGATATGATCCGCGCCGCACGTGCATATTCCCACAACTTGCCCGAGTTGTTCTCGGTTGAATGTTGGGGTGGGGCGACATTCGATGTGGCTTACCGCTTTTTGCAAGAATGTCCGTGGCAGCGTTTGCGCGATCTTCGCGCGGCCATGCCGAACTTGCTGACGCAAATGCTGCTGCGCGCTTCCAACGGTGTTGGCTACAAAAACTATCCCGACAATGTGGTTGAGAAATTCGTCGATCAGGCGGCCATTTCGGGCGTTGATGTGTTTCGCGTGTTTGACAGTCTGAATTGGACTGAGAACATGAAGGTCGCCATTGATGCGGTGAAAGCCAGCGGTAAGGTATGTGAGGGCACGATTTGCTATACTGGTGATTTCAACGACCCAGCACGCTCAAAATATGATCTGAAGTACTACACCGATATGGCACGCAACCTGCAAAAGGCTGGCGTGCATATTCTGGGTCTCAAAGATATGGCCGGTATCCTTAAGCCGACAGCTGCGGCCCCTTTGATCAAGGCCTTGAAAGAAGAAACGGGCCTTCCAGTCCATTTCCATACCCATGACACAAGTGGTGCGGCCGCAGCGACGGTTTTGAATGCGGTCGAAGGCGGGGCTGATATCGTGGATCTGGCGATGGATGCGTTTTCGGGTGGAACCTCGCAGCCATGTTTGGGCTCAGTCGTGGCAGCGCTTCGGCACATGCCAAAGGATACCAAGCTCGATATAGATCATGTTCGGCAAATGTCGGACTATTGGGGCGCGGTTCGCCAGCAATATTTCGCTTTTGAAAGTGGCACGGATGCGCCTGCCTCTGAGGTGTATTTGCACGAAATGCCGGGTGGTCAGTTTACCAACCTTAAGGCGCAGGCAAAATCCATCGGGCTTGAGGATCGATGGGAAGACGTGGCACGTACATATGCAGATGTGAACCAAATGTTTGGTGATATCGTGAAAGTCACGCCCTCTTCGAAAGTTGTCGGGGATATGGCACTAATGATGGCGACCCAAGGTCTGACGCGTAAAGAGGTGGAAGACCCAGAGGTCGACGTGGCCTTTCCTGCATCTGTGGTTGAAATGATGGGTGGTATGCTTGGTCAACCCCCCGGTGGCTGGCCAGAAGCACTGCAAAAGAAGGTGCTAAAGGGCGAGAAGCCGATCACAACTCGTCCCGGCGCGTCGCTTGAGCCAGTGGATTTGGAAGCAATGCGCAAAACCTTGTCTGATGAGCTGCAAGGGTACGTGGTCGATGACGAAGACCTAAGCGCCTATTTGATGTATCCAAAAGTCTTCCTTGATTACATGGGGCGGCACCGCACCTATGGGCCAGTGCGCGTTTTGCCGACAAACGTCTTCTTCTTTGGTATGGAGGCGGGAGATCAAATTTCTGTTGAGATTGATCCGGGTAAAACCTTGGAAATCCGGCTGCTCGATATTGGCGATGCGCGCGACGACGGCGACGTGCGGGTGTTCTTTGAGCTGAACGGACAACCTCGAACCATTCGCGTGCCAGATCGCTCAATCGTTGCGACAACAGCGCGGCGCCCAATAGCGGACCCGGACAACCCGGATCATGTTGCAGCACCTATGCCGGGGGTTGTAGCAAAGATTTCTGCCACAGCGGGGCAAAAGGTGGTCAAGGGTGATCTACTTTTGACGATCGAGGCCATGAAAATGGAAACCGGTATACATGCCGAACGGGACGGCGTTGTTGGGACTTTGCACGCCTCTGCGGGGATGCAAGTCGATGCAAAAGAATTGTTGTTAGTGTTCGAGGGATAGGGTTGACTGCAGTTTGATCGAGTCAAGCTAAGCCCCGTTTTGCATTCTCAGCTCGATTGTTTAGACCTTATGCGAACGGTGTTCAACATTACAACCGAGCGAACGCAATGCGGCTCCGTATGATCGAAGCTTATCTGTGATAATCCGTTTAGGGCGACCAAGGGCCAACTTGGGACCGAACTTCATCACCAACGACGGATGGTCTCGTAAAACGCATCGATCCCTCGCTCAAGAAACATTTCCTCAATCTCGAGCAGCGAGACTGCGTGCGAAATGATTTTGGGCGGGAACCGGTGGCGCTTGGGTCACGAAGAAACGTCCAAAATCATCGCGGAATGATCGGACCGACCGCTTTCACGGACCTTATGATCGTACTGGAAGTTCGTCACCGTTTTGGCAAA
>CAZBBZ010000312.1:2422-4004 GCA_964489925.1 uncultured Rhodobacterales bacterium | reverse complement strand
GAGGCCAGTGACACGGCATTGCCCCGCCCCAGCGGTTTTGCCGCGCCCTACTAAATGCCACGTCTCGGGGTTTGTTTTGGTGCCCAGCAAAAGGCTCATCAAAATTAGACCCAGCTCAGCTCGGGTGGCATTGTGCAGTTTGATCCTGCCTTTGAAGGTCAGGTTTTTGCCCGCTTTGGGACTGAGGAAAACCATCCGGCTTTCAATTTCTCGGTTTCGCCGTTCTGAAGCAGGCACGAGCCCTTTCAACACAGTCTCGATTTTCTTGAGCGGCACGTTGGAATCTTCGTAGCGCACCGGATATTTCTTGCGTCCCGCAATGCGCACCGTGTCGCTGCTCCAGTCTTTTTCTTGCCCTTGCAAGTAGAACGGCGCGTAAGACGCCCGCGCGGCGCCCATGACGGCCTCGATTGCGTTTTTGTAATCTGTCGCCTCGATGTCGGTGGGATCGGTTACGCAGGTAGCCATGCCGCAAGCGACGCGGCCAGCCAACTGAGTTGCGGCATTTTCCGGTATGTTTTCGTGCACAAACCCAAAAAGAGCTTCGACGAAATCCGGTTTGAAGTCGGCTTTTGGTAAATGGTGCGAGCTGGGCAGAGCATCTTGGACTTGGCGCGAATGGGCACGCTTGAACATGCGCACCAAGCCAAACTCAAAGCCTTTCGCGCCCAATTGTCCAACATAAAACACCGGAAGTCGCCCATGGCGGGCTTCGTCTTTTTGGTCAATCCCAAGGGTGTCGCGCAAGGTTGCCCAGTTCCCGTCGGGCTTTGGTTTATTGCGAGAGGGCTTGGAATTGATCCGCTCAAAGAGCGCCCATTGCTCTGGCGTCAGTCGAACCGCTGGGCCATTTGGCTCGCCGAACAGATGCTCGCGTTTTTTCTGCTCACCTTTGCCGGGGCCCTGCCCCTGATCTTCAAGCTCTAGCTTTTCAACCCACCTTTGTCGGTCCCCGCCAATCGTCGGCGACCTATCGGACACGACCATGACGCCTTTTTCGTCTCCGATCTGGGTAGTCTTGGTGAAATCAATGGACTTTCCACGGATCATGCCAAGTTGGAGATACCGTTTCAAAATCGGTGTACGAAGCCAATCATAGCGGAACTCAGCATCGCTGGACTGGCTCTTGTTCAGCCCCCTAATGTCAACTGGCGCTGGCTTTCCGGCAGGCGAAATAACAAAGTTGCTTTCCTCGTCATCCTCGGTCGGTTTATATTCCAACCAACCCGCAAACACGTCATTGGCCTCGTTTTCAGCTTTGCGATGCTCACGATGGGTGAAGTCGCGAAAACCATAACGATGGTGCAGATTGGCTTGGCTTAGGCGTGCATGGCCCAAAATCTCGGCCGTAGAGCGCAAGAGGCCCCGAATTGTGGACCCGGGGATCACATGTTTGCCATCAATGGTTAGGGGCACATCAATGTCACCATCCGCCTCACCAATCAAAACGGGTGTGGCGAAGGTCCATTCTACCTCTAGGTCTGCGGACACGGCCTTTTCAAGTGGCTGATCAAGAAGATTTAGTATTAGATAATATCTATAATTACCCAAATCCGATGAACAATCGTACCTCCTTTACTTT
>CAZBBZ010000312.1:0-2412 GCA_964489925.1 uncultured Rhodobacterales bacterium | reverse complement strand
GTGGCAACGGCAGGCTCGGGTTCCGCAATCCTCTCATCCAGCGTCACAAACCGATACGGGGCTTTTGCAAGGTTATCGCCCTCGGGATGATACCTGCGCGCATTTCCCGTGGTCCGCTGGGGCCTGTTATCTCCGCGTCTGGGGTTAGCATTGTTCGGCTGTGATGTTGATTTAGACAAGGCGTCTTGGAAAACAACGCGATCTTTGTCGTCACCGTCCAAATAGAAACTATCGCAGAAGTCGTCGAAGAGCTCTTCGCGGTCTTGGCTGCGGCGCTTTCGTACAAAATCGACCATAGCTTGAGTTGGCTCAGTCATGTCACGCTCCTCACATTGAACCAGCCCAAGCCTCGGTTTCCACCCATGCCGAGTGTGATCCCTTCAGACTGCAAATAGTGCACGAAGCCTTCGAAAAACTCAGAATCTAATTTGGCAGTTTCATCTGAGCGCCCGTCGATTTGGCGCTTAGAAAGCCCAAGCTTTACTCTGAAAACAGGTGCCACCGAAGCTTTGACGGAAAACAAACCATTGTCATAGGGCGCACCTGAGAACCGATCCATCTTTACAGATGAAACGACCTTCCACTCTTTGTGAGAGACAAATTCAATGTCTTGAATCGACAGTAGGCCACGCCATCCAGCGATGCCAAATAGCCGTTCAATCCTGGATAGCTTGTTTAAATCACCCGCAGAATATACAAGGCTTGGGTTGTCTCTATGGTCCTGATTATTCAAGTGCCAACGCGCATACCAAACCGCAGCAGATCTCAGTTTCCCCTTAAGCGTTGAACCCGGTAATCGCGGGACATCGGCCTCTTCGCCAAAACCGTGCAACGCCTCCAATGAAGGCGGCCGATCTTTGTCTGAAACTTCGGCTTCTTTCGCAGCCCTCCTCTTGGATTTGGCTGAAGCATCATTGACGATGAAGAGCGTGTCGCATGCCAATTCAAATTGGGCGAGTTGCTGGACACTCGATACCGCCTTGGCGGGCACCTGATTTTGCGGGTCTAGTGTTTTGTTTTGATTGGTGACGGGATCATCAAGCGTGACAGTGACCGTGTCGGCAATAAGGCGTGCCTTCCCTTGGTCCATATTGTTCTCAGAGCCCAGCGAGATCCCCCCCCGCAAGACATCCAAAACATCAGCGCATGCTTGCTCTGCCACCGGCAGCCCTTTGCGCAGGGAGATGCCGATACGCACCAAAAACTCAACTCCAGGCGCAACCATTTGTCGGCGAAACAGCTTTTGTTCATCAACTGTTCCGGTCCCGCGATCAATCGCCGTCCGCACGTCAATATAGGTGCCCGTTTTCTCCGGATCCGTCGATATTGACTGGTTGCTTTCGTCTTTAAGCTCAGCTGCGGCAAAAGGTTGACCCGCAGAGGCATTTTCAAGCGTGTCGGGCGCAGATTTTGCAGTCCAAAAGACAACAAGTCCCGAATGCAGAACTTTGTTGCCCGCCTCAGGGCCAAAAAAATCACCATGATCAACATGGCCTAACATTGCGGCACGTAAACAGCCTTTGAGGCTACTGCCGGGAATTATCGGGCAGCCCTTCGCATCAAGTGAAGTGAGATCAACTTCGGGCATGTCATTTTGACCATCTTGCCGCAACGCTTGCGACTTCCCGATGCGGCCAGAACCGATATGCATCGGGCTGTCTAAACGCAGCCGCGCCTCTAATTGGATCACGCCACCAATCATTCCTGTTCAACCTCTAGCTTTGAAAGATCGGGATCGACCTCAATTGCGCCATAGCCATTTTGGGGTAAAAACGGGCAGCTATCCCAATCGATTTTCGCGCCAGAAACCGCTCCGACGGGCAAGCCAAGTCTACGCCACTCATCGAGTTTTAGCTTTGCCTTGACTGGATCAAGCACCTTTAATGCGAAAACAGAGCCTGCGGACATCAGCAAAAATGGCGCGATGTCCGTCTGACCATAGGCCTTATAACCGCTCATCATGTATCCGCCTGCCAAGTCTTGGTCGCAAAACATAACGGGATGATCTTCGCGCATGGCCAACTGCAATGAGCCATCAGATGTTTTGTGCCAATACTCCTTAACCCAATGCAGGAAAGACGCTGCTGTTTGTGCCTCAGTGCAGCCAAGCATCAAATGCGGAGTATCCAGAGAAATGCGAACCAGTTTTTCAGAGATCACGGTGGCAGGACGCTTTAAATCAACTAGGCCCGCGTTTTGTGTCATCGCGCGGGTCTTTCCAATTCCGAAAAGCCCAGTTTCTAAAGCCTGTTTGATTAGATCAAAGGAGCCTTTTTCGCTCTCTGACAGATGGCTCGGCGCTGTTATCTTGGATTTAAACTTCACAGGCTCTTCGCCATAAAACGGCAATCGAAGCACGTGAGTAAAAAGCTGCGATTCCTTGGCGGCCAATTGATCTGGATCTATTTCAAT
>CAZBBZ010000311.1:0-4010 GCA_964489925.1 uncultured Rhodobacterales bacterium | reverse complement strand
TTTGAAGCTAAGGTCACGCAAAAAGTCGGCCCCGTGAAGGCAAAGTTTGCAGGCGCGGTTCAGCTATCGGATGTGGTGCCGCTGGAAAGCTATACGATCAGTGGCGAAGGCAAAGGCGGTGCGGCCGGATTTGCAAAAGGCGGGGCCAAGGTTGCTTTGGCGGATGTCGATGGCGGCACAGAGCTGAGTTATGAAGTGGATGCCAAAGTGGGCGGCAAGCTGGCTCAGTTGGGATCGCGCTTGATTGATGGTTTTGCTAAAAAGATGGCGGATGATTTTTTTCAGCGCTTCCAAGACGCGATTGAAGGCCCGTCAGAAGATGATGCGCCTGAGGTTGCCGAGAAAAAGGGCTGGTTTAAGCGGATGATCAGCTAGGCTGTTATTTGCTATTTGCAGTCTGTAGGGCGCGACCCGTCGGTGGTGGCGACCTTACCACAGGTTTGGCACATCCATTTCATCGAGCCATCTTCGCCCGGTTTATCCGCGGACATCCAATTGCATTTGTTTGAGCCAAAGCCAAACACACCTTTGTTCAGCCAGACCATGCCGATCAGCAGAACAACTAAAAAGATTAAACCCATTTCCATATCCCAAATGTGGGCGGTTCAGCCTGGGATTTCAACCGGGAATTTTGCTGCGCAAAGCGATTATTGCAAAGCCAATCGCCAAGGCGCTGTGCAGGACCAATGCGCCCAAAGCTAGGGTTTGCTCGTAGGCAGCAAATCCTGGAGCGGCGGACCACAGGCTGCCGATTGCGCCCAATCCGTGGAATACTGCAAAAGCGATGGCCGCCAGTTGCGCGGTGCGCGATTGCACGCCTGCGACGAAAATCACCAAGGCACCCATGACGCCTAATGCAAGCAGGGCGCTTCCCAAGAACCGGAATGCAATGGTCAGCTGAACCGATTGTTGTGCGATCTGTTCTGGGGATTGGGACGAAGATGCGCCGGACATAAACGCGCTGGCGCCGAAGGCAAGTTCAAACAGCGTATGGATGGCGAAAACGATCAAAGCGAATAGTTTCATGGGGTTGGTCCAGTTCTATGTGCGTATTTTGATCCATGCTTAAAGTCGCATCGAAATTTCGCAAGTGGTGATTGGGTGTACTGCGGCCCCTGCCTGTTCCGCGCCGGCGGGGGCTTTTATTTGCTTTTAGGGACTTGCGGCGGTGCTTGTGGCCAGTTCACGTTTATGCGCGCGCCAGCTGCGGGTGAGCTTGTAGCCGATTGCGAGCAAGACAAACCCGGCGAGGATAAAGCCAAGGGCGCTTGAAATCAGGGCTGCGACCTCTCCGATGCGGCTGGCGAAGATATAGCCAAGGCTGGTGTAAGCGCTGCTCCAGATTGCGGCCCCGACAAAGGCGCTGCCGGTGAATTTTAGCCAGTTCATGCCCAAAGCGCCGGACAGGTAGCCGACATAGGGGCTGAGCGGGCTTAGGATTGTGCGGCTTAGGAACACGGCGATTGTGCCGTGTTTGTGCAGCAGCGTTTCGGCACGCCCGAATACAGCGGTGATTTTCGGGCGTTTTTGCATGCGGGCCAGCAGGGGAGCGCCGCCCAAGCGCGCGATGTTATAGGCCAGTTGGTCACCGATGACATAGCCAAGCAGGGCCGACAGGATGACTTGCCAGAACACCATGTCCTCGCTTGCGGCGAACCCGCCTGCGGTCATCACGAGGATCGCGGCGGGGATGGGCATGGCAAGGCAGGACAGGATCATCGTGCCAAGCACGAACCAAACGCCATAGGTGGGGATCAGGCCAAGCAGCGTCTCGGTCATTCAGCTTTGCCTTTGGGGGCTTGCGGTTTCTTATCCTGCTTTTTGCGTTGGCGCGCGGCTTCAAATTCCGCTTTGGCGGATGCGACGCGGGCTTGAAGTTCGGGCAGGGTGAGCCCCAAACGCTCGGCGATGTCTTTGACCTTTGGGGGGCGGCCCTCGTGGTTTTTGGGCAGCTCCATCACGTCTTCCATCAACTCGCGCGGCAAGCCCCAAGACATGCCCACATAGCGGGGCGTCATCCACGGCTTTAGGGTTTGTTCGCGGTGGTCTGGGTTTTTGAAGTACAGCCAGTCGCGGCCTAGATCGATCGCAAAGAACGCCGTGGCCAGTAGCGCCAGCCCAAAGATGCCCGCCAAAAACGGGTGCTTGCGCATTATGAATTTCAGAAAGCTCATCATCTTATGGGCCTTAATCCGCGTCCGGTGACTTGCCAATGTCTGAGTTATACGCGCGGGCTTTGAGCTTCCGTCGAATTGATCGGCGAATTTGATGCGCGCGCGGTGCATAGCGGTGATGCGATACCGGGTGCTTGCACAAATGTGTCTGCGTCCCGATCTCAATCCCCGAAAGGAGAGAGAGATGACCCATAATTTCAACATGCGCACCAAAGATATGCCCAGCGAGATGCAGGTCTTGCTGGCCGATTACCCCCGCGCCGATTGGGACGCGCACGCCGGGTTTCGCAACAAAACGCGCAACTGGCTAGAAGCGCACAACATGTTTCGCAACGTCAGCGAAATGGTGCGGCTGGATGCAGAGCGCTATTTGGATAAAGACCAGAGCGGCGATGAATTTGCCGGGCGGCTGTCCTATTTCGGCGGTCTGTTGGTGCGCTCATTGCACGGGCATCATGGCTGGGAGGACCATCAGTTTTTCCCAGAGCTTGAAGCCGCTGATCCGCGCTTTGCGACCGGGTTAGAGCTGTTGGAACAGGATCATCACGATCTGGATGAGGTTTTGGACGGGCTAACCCAAAGCGCCAACCGCGCAATCAAGCTGGTGCAGCTGGATGAGGCTCAGGCTTATGAAGAAGCAGGCGAGGTGCAGCGTGTGGCCGGTGTGGTCGAGGCGTTCTTGGACCGTCATTTGGGCGATGAAGAAGATCTGGCCGTGCCGATCATTTTGCATCATCGCTTGCGCGGGTAGAAACAAGCAAAGTCTGGCGCGTGTTGAGACGCGCCAGACGGTTTTAGTCCGCTTAGCCCAGCGGTTGGATTTCGTAAAAGAACGTGACATTGTCGTCGGTCAACTCGACATCACCGCGCAGCACCAGAACTTCGTCCTCGTACCGCACGACGGTACGGTTTGCGAATTCGCGGATGTTCAGATCATCCAAGCTGGTCGCGCCCCATTCGGCAAGGTTTAGAAAATCCTCGTCCGATGCAAAATCAGTAATCACATCGCGTTCGCCATCTGCGGCCATGATGAAAGTGTCCGCGTCCGCGCCACCCATTAACACGTCGCGCCCGGCGCCGTCAGACAAGAGGTCATTGCCCTCGCCACCCTTAAGGCGATCACGTCCGGCACCGCCAAATAGGTCATCGTCCCCGCCGCGTCCATTGGCGAACATGCCCTCATCGCTAGTCTTGATGTAGTCATTACCCGAACCCGTCACGATCCGTTCGATGGATGTGAAGCTATCGGGAATTTGTGGAATGATGCCGGGCCATGTGTCGATGACGGGCGCGGTTTGATCGCTGGTCGGGCGGACCACCTCGACATAGTGAAAGTTCCACTCCACCCGGCCTGTGTCGCCATCGACGCTCAGATCGGTGGTGGTGTTGTAGCGCAGGGTATCAACCCCGTCGCCGCCCAGAATGGTCTTGGCCGATGGCCCTTGCGCGATGATTAGATCGTTACCGTCGAGCGCGTCGATGGTATTTGCGCCGCCGATGGATTTGATAATGTCACGGCCTTGCGTGCCGGTTACGTCTGGCACCTGAAGTACGCTGGTCATTGGATGTCCCCTAAAAATGTTACCCCGGCAGGGACCATGCCCCAAATTGACGCGGTTTCAAAGGGGGCGGGTTAGGATGCGGGGGGATCGGCGGCGTTTTGTTGCCGCTCGGCGAGTAGGTCTTCGGGTTCCATGCCGCGGTTTAGGGCTTCGAGGCGGAGTTTTGCTTCGCGTTCTTTGTGCTCAGAGTCCAGATTATGGGCTTTGGCGATGGTTTTGGCCCTAGCTTCGCGCAAACCGGGGTTGTCGCCACGCTGGGCGCGCATCAGCAGAA
>CAZBBZ010000310.1:0-4018 GCA_964489925.1 uncultured Rhodobacterales bacterium | reverse complement strand
CTGCTTTGCCTTATGCAAAAGCATGGTCATCATGCTGCTCTTGGGCGTGAACTTCGATCTACGCCTAAGTACAGAGGTCGTCGGCTTTGAACGCTGGGTCGCAGGCATCATCGCCATCGCCGCCTATCACGTCGCATTCGGCGGGCTGCTGTTTGCCTGCTACGTCCTGCTCACCAATATGGTGCTGACCCCCGTGGTGCGCGAAACCGCCAAAGTCACCTCAATGGTGTTCACTATCCTCATCGGCTCGCAGCTCTTGAACCTCGTGGTGATTTCCTTTGGCGGAGAGCATTACATCCAGCAATTCCTACGCTCCTTTGACAATGAATGGGTCGTGTTCCTGATCGTGATGCTGGTGCTGTTCGTGCTTGGGTTCGTCCTCGATTTCCTAGAAATCATCTACATCGTGATCCCCATCGTTGGCCCGGTGATTTACGGTGGTACGATGGACCCGAAATGGGTGACGATCATGATCGCGGTAAACCTGCAAACCAGTTTTCTAACCCCGCCCTTCGGCTTTGCGCTGTTCTATCTGCGCGGGGTTGCGCCCCCAAGTGTCACAACCTGGCATATCTATCGCGGCATCATTCCCTTCGTGATTATTCAGGTGGTTGGGCTGGCGCTTCTGTGGGCCTTCCCTTGGATCGTGACGATCGTGCCGAACCTAATCCCGGCGGGATAAGCACATGGTACTTGGCGGGTTTGGATAGACCAAGCTCGCCGCCCAAACGGGCAAATTCATCGGTTATCAAAGATTGAATAAGGGACAACCGCCCAAAAGATCGCCGCGCCTTAACGCGAGGCTGGCACTTCGGGTAGCAACGTCAGATCAAGATCACCCTTCAACGGGCGCTTGTCTTGCGATGACAGATCCAAATAATCATCCAGATCACGCCATTTCCCGTTAAAGAATACCTCTAACGGTTTGAAATTCTTCTTATAATCCATCTTCTGGCTGCCCGTCACCCAATAGCCCAAATAGACATAAGGCAACCCGGCCGCCCGCGCGATTTCGATATGGTCAAGAATGATGTAGCTGCCCGGCGAGCGCGGCGCGAGGTCCGGGTCAAAGAACGAATAAACCATCGACAGCCCATCGGCCAATACATCCGTCAAAGCCACCGCTTGCAGCTCTGCACGGCCATCTTCGTCCCGCTCTGAATACTCTACAATGCGCGAGCGCACGGGCGTTTCTTCGACCATGGCGGCGTATTCGTAAACGTCCATTTCCGCCATGCCACCATCCCGGTGACGCTGATCTAAATAACGACGAAACAGGGCATATTGATCCTCGGTCGCCCAAGGCGCATTGCCTTCGCGCACAAACCCCTCGTTTTTGCGCAAAATCCGGCGCTGGCTCGCACTAGGCTCAAAATCCGCCACCCGCACGCGGGCCGACAAACAGGCCGAACAATCCGCACAAGAGGGACGATACAGAACATTTTGCGAGCGTCTGAACCCCTGTTGGGACAGCGCATCATTGATCACTTGCGCATTATCCCCCGCCAAAGCCGTGAACAGTTTACGCTCCACCTGTCCCTCAAGATAAGGACAAGGCTGCGGCGCGGTCACGTAAAACTGTGGCGTGATGGACTTTGAGTGGCGCATGAAATTTTAGCAGAGCTGGAGGTTTTCTTTCATAAACTCATACCGCTAGCTTTGCTTTCGAACAAGTCTCAATATCGGCAAGCAGTTAACATCTACGCTGTGCCATGCGGATTGTTGCCAAAATTCACACCAAAGGCGCGCCAAATCAAAATGCCCCAGCACAGGGGCCGGGGCATAAAGAAGTCACAAACCGTCTGCGCGCTGGTTTAGCTTAGCTCAGGCACATTGGTCGCGCGCGGTGTGGTCTTGGGCGCGCGTTGTTCGTCCATAAATTGATCGAATTCGACCTTGTCCTTGGCATCGCGCAACCGCTGCAAAAAGCCCTGAAACGCAGATTGTTCTTCTTGCAGGCGTTTCAGCGTTTCGTCGCGGTAAGCGTCAAATGCTGCATTCCCAGAGCTGTTCATCCGTTGAAAGCCCATATTGCGGTTCCGTTTTTTGCATCCCATGCGATTACTCCAGATCATATAGCCAAGGGTGAATAGTCCGATGGGCCAGAAAAAGATAAAGCCCAAGATCATTGCCGCCAACCACGCGGGGCGACCGCGCGCGTCGAGCCAGTCGCGGACCGATGTTAGCCAGCTCGTTATAGTATCCATTTGATGTGCTCCTTTATGTTAATGTGTTTTACATTTACAAATCTAGGGGCGCCTCCACACCATTACAAGTGTCCAAGTGACGATTTTTTCAAAACTCAGCAAAAATTCGATCAAACAGTATTTTCCTCGCAGCAATCCCCGCTTAAACCTATGCAACTTCATGAAAGGGACCAACATGCACGCGATCACACGTTCTGGACTTTGGCTGTTATTCTTTGCCGTTATCCTTTGGTCTTGGTGGATGATGTATTCCATGGCCATGATGATGGGCGTCGAGCCGATGAACATGCACGACTTCGCGCCGCTCTTTATTATGTGGATCATCATGATGGCCGCTATGATGGGCCCGACCTTTGTGCCCACCATGCGCACTTATGAAGACCTCATCACCAGCGCCAACGGCACGCGGGCAGGGTCCATCGGTCTGGTGCTTGGCTATTTTTCCGCATGGATCGGCTTTGCATTGGTCATCACTCTCATCCAGATGGGATTGATCGAGGGACGTATCCTCACTCGCATGGGCCGCTCCATGAACCATTGGTTTTCGGCCGCTTTGCTGATTGCCGCAGGGCTTTATCAATTCACCGCCCTTAAAGACCGCTGTCTTGAACATTGCCGCTCGCCGATGACGCAGTTTCTGCACCACTGGCATCCCGGCTTTGTAGGCGGCATCCGCATGGGCGCGCATCACGGTGCCTATTGTGTGGTCTGCTGCTGGGGCTTGATGGCCATCGGCTTTGTGGGCGGTGTGATGGACCTCATCTGGATGGGCGGGGCGACGGTTTTGATGACATTGGAAAAATTACCCCAAATAGGTCGCTATTTGACGCGCCCGGTGGGTATTGCTTTGGTAATCTGGGGCTGTTACGTCCTGCTACGCGCCATCGGCGCGGTCCAATAAACGCGTTTTTGCAAAAGGTGAGCGCAATGGCCGAAAAAAAAGATACCCCCCGTAAAAAAGTTAAAATCGCCGCCAAAGAACGGGTCGAACAACGACTTTCCGGCGGTCGCAACCAAAAGGCACCTTTGCCTTGGGTTCTAAACGGCGAGTTGTTCTTAAACTGCTCTTGCGACGTGTTTTGCCCCTGTGTTGTTAGCCTTGGTCGCCATGTGCCGACCGAAGGTCACTGCCACGCATGGATGGCGATCTCGATTGATGACGGCCATTACGACGGCGAAGACCTTAGCGGCATCGACATTGGTCTGCTTGCCGATATCCCCGGTCGCATGGGCGAAGGCATGTGGAAAGTTGCGGTTTATGTGGACGAAAGCGCGTCCCACCAAGCCTTCCACGGCATTTGCCAAATCCTGTCTGGCAAGGCGGGCGGCACGACGGGACTGCTCAGCATGTTGATCGGCGAAGTCATCGGTGCCGAGCGTTTGCCGGTTCAGATCGAAAAAGACGGCCGCAAGCGGCGTATCAACGTCGGCAAGCTCATTCAGGGCGAAATCGAAATGGAAAAAGGGCTCAACGACGAGCCGATCTGGGTCAAAAACACCAAATACTGGATGGGACCAGACATCATCGTCGCCAAAGGCACCCGCTCGCGTTTGCGCGATCACGGTCGCAACTGGGACTTTTCCGGCAAGAGTGCCGAAATCTGCCCAATCGCTTGGGCCGGACCATAAAAACAAATAATCTAACGGGAGACCCCACATGACGTTCAACGCCCTCGTGGTCGAAAAAGACGAAGACAGCGGAAAAACCTCTGCAGCCGTGCAATCCATCAGTGACGATCAACTGCCCGAGGGCAATGTGACTGTTGCGGTTGAATATTCCACCGTGAATTACAAAGACGGGCTTTGCATTG